>JBAQUW010000023.1:0-7218 GCA_049297755.1 Alphaproteobacteria bacterium | reverse complement strand
GGCCACTGATGATGAGTGGGTTGGGCAAAGGAATAGCCACTTTGGCAATAGCCTGAAGCAAAGAAATGGCTTCTGGCATAGGCTTGGCGCTTCCCAGTTCAAACATTTGGCGTTTATCTTTGTCGGTCAGTTGAATCAATAAACCTTCAGGCGTTACATCAATTTGCACATTGGGCAATAGCTTAGACAGCGAAGAATCTTTCTCTAGCGACTTCAAAATTTTCTCGCGCGTTTGCTTCAATTTGGCTTCGTCTTGCGCTTGAAGTTTTTGAATCAGTTGCCGTTTTTTCTCTTTGGCTTTGTCTTCATCTTCTTCGCCATTTTTGGTGTTGGTGTTTTTGCTAATTTGCAATGTGCGCTCGGTTTTGCTGTCGTCCTCCACTGTGGGCGGCAAGTTAAAACTCATGGTGGTGGGGTCGGCAAAAACGGGGTCGTAACTCTTATCAGGCTTGGCATTGGGGGCTTCAATAGTGGCGCCATCCATAATGCCGATGGTACCACCAGGGGCATTTTCTACGCTGCCAAAATTGTAGTAATCGGCAATGCCGCGCTTCTGTTCTTCCGTGGTGCTCGAGAGTAACCACAGCAACAAAAAAAACGCCATCATGGCCGTCACAAAGTCGGCATAAGCAATTTTCCAGGCACCACCATGGTGGCCGCCATGGCCACCTTTTTTGATTTTTTTAATGATGGGTTCTTCGCCCAGTGTGGGTGGGGTTTCAGCCATATTAACTGCCGTTTCCAGCTTCTTCCAACTCTTGGAATGTGGGGCGCACCAAGCTGCCCAATTCCTTGCGCGCAAACTCTACCGCAATGTTTGGGGCCGAGCCTTTGGCAAACGCCAAAATGCCGCTTTTCAGGCATTTTAGGTACATATCTTCCATCTCCACCACTGCTTTCACGGCGCTGGCCATGGGGGCAAAAAGGCCGTAAGAAATCAGCACGCCGGCAAAGGTTCCTACCAACGCCGCACCAATCAAATGCCCTAAAATTTCGGGCGGTTCGCTAATGCTGCCCATGGTGTGAATCACGCCCAAAACGGCGGCCACAATGCCCAAGGCGGGCATGCCATCGGCCATGGCTTGAATGGCATCGGGCGCCTTCATCGCTTCGTGGTGCATGGCGTCGACTTCCGCGTTCATCATGTCTTCTAATTGGCTTGGGCTCTTGACTCCGATGAGCATGAGACGCAGCGCATCAGACAACAGTTCCACCGCATGGTGGTTGTGGCAAAACAAAGGGTGGGCGTTGAAAATGTCGCTTTCGTGGGGGTTATCGATATGGCGCTCAAGTGTCAGCAAACCGTTGGTTTTGGCTTGTTTAAACACGGTTTTTTGCAGCAACAACAATTCCATAAACCCTTTTTTGCTGATGAGCGCAGGCGGGGCAATCAGCCACTTGAGCGAGGCCAACGTTTTTTTGATAATCGGCACGGGTGTCGCAATAATAAACGCCCCAATAGAACCGCCAATAATAATAACAAATTCAAGAGGTTGCCATAATACTGCCAAGTGGCCACCACCACCTAAATAACCGCCTACCACACAAGCGGAAACAAACAATAAACCAAAAATAAATTTCATCGGGCGGTGTTTTTTTCCTTATTAGCGCCACTGTAGTGGGGCTGGGCGAAATTTTCAACTTTTGGGTGAATAACAGGCGCGGGTAGATGGGGGGCGTGTGCCGTTTTTGCCAAGCTGGGGGTGATAAGGTACTATGCCGCACGCATGCCTCTTGACAGCGTTATTTTGCGCCACTTTTTTGTATACTTTGGCCGTGTAAACTTTCGGCTCCAAATCGGCTCTTTAAAATAACGCGTTGAACATAAATATGAATTTTTGGTGCAACATCGGCTCGGGCATTCTGGTGGCTTGGGCACTGCCGCGTTTTGTAGCAACTTTGTTGAGGGCGGCTGATTCATTAGACAAAACTCATGATTTGTCTGATGATTGCGGGTGCGATATGTATTGACGCGGAGCTGTTAGCTTGGTATACACAAAATGTCTGCAACCCTCCAACTTTGGAGAGAACCACATGAACGTTCGTGATCTTCTGGCCCTGAATGGCCAGCAACCTGACGCAGTATTGACGGTGGTGGATGCCACCACCGACCACCACCGACTGTTGGTGATGGTGCCCTTCCGCGTGCAAGACGATGGCTATGCCGGCTACCGCATGGAGCTGATGCCTATGCTGTGGGGCGGACAACTTTCGGTGCAAGAGCATGTGGCTTTGGCACGGTTGCCTAGCCTTACCTATGCCATTGGCGTGCGGGGAAGCCACCCGCTGTGGGACTTTGATGGCACAGGCCGCCACCCGCAAAAGGTGGTGGATGGTGCCAAAGGCCTAGCCGAAACCATTGCCAATTGGCTGCCGCTGAAGCACAACCTGAAAGTGACAGCCACGTTTGTGACCTTTGCTGGACAGCATGTGAATAACAATCCAGTCAAAAACCATTGGCCCGAAAAAACGCACAGCTGGGTGTTTCAGCTCACCACCAAGCTGGTGAACGAAGTGGCGTAAGGAAACCTGTTTTTTGGAGAACGTCATGACTCTGAAAGTATTCAGCATTCAAGGCCGCCGCATTGTGTTGCGGCGCGAGGGCGATGTGGTCACCATCATCAATGGCCGCATTGCCAGCCACCCGCCGATGCCGCTGATGCTGTGGGGCACGGGCGCTTACACGCCCACCGCGCGGCTGAATAACCAGCTGCAGTTGGCGGAGGTGTATCTGCAGATGAGCCTTATACCTTCGCCCGTGGATATGGTGCGGGACTTGTGCCCCTTGTTGTTCCCCAACAGCGACAGCGCCGAATGGGAAGCTTTTGCGCAAGCCGTGCTGGCCGCATAGGTTAAACTGGCCACACCAAAGCCCCCAGCGGGGGCTTTGGTTGTTTGATGAACCCTTTGATTGAAAAGGATTTCTGTAAATTTTGCCGTTTACTGCATAATAGCTATTTATTTTTTAAACCATGCGTGTAGCATTTTAAATGTCAGACACTTTTGGAAGGAGGTGACCATCATGGCAACAAAAAAACCAGCTCCTAAGGGCGGCAAACCTAAGAAGTAAGAAGTTGTGATAACTTTGAGCATGGTACGTGAGTGCCATGTGGCCCCCGTTGGGGGCTTTTTTGTGGTGTTGCGCGTGAGGTGAAATGCCGCTAAGCTGTTGGGTATGAAAGAGTTTACCCTGCAGCAGATATTGAATGAAGATACGCCACTGGCGGTGGTGAAACAGAGTTCACGCCAAGGCTTACTGTGGCTGGCGGCGGTGATGGTGGGCGTGACCATTTGCGTGCCGGTGTTTATGATGGGGAGCACGCTTGCGGGGCAATTGGCGTTTGCGGATTTTGCTATGGCGGCATTGCTAGGGGGCACGCTGGCAGCACTGATGGCCATTGCCACGGGGGTGGTGGGGCAACGCACGGGTTTGCCTACGGCCACGCTGGCCACTATCACGTTTGGCACACGGGGCGCTATGTTGGCCAATGCCGCCATGGCGTTGGGGAGCATTGGCTGGTTTGGCATTCAAACCAGTGTGTTTGCCACGGCCTTTGTGGCCATGGTGCAGCAAGTGTGGGGTATGGTTTTGCCGGTGGTGCCGGTGATGATTGTGGCGGGTGCGGTGATGAGTACCACGGCGATTGTGGGGTTTCGTGGCCTAGGCAAATTGGGCTATGTGGCCACACCGTTGTTGCTGGTGGTATTGGGTTTGCCTGTGGTGCATTTTATCCAAAACGGGCAATTGGCGGGTGTGTGGGCGCATGTGCCAGCAACACCAACGCTGACCATGGGGGCTATGGCCAGCATGGTGGCGGGGGCGTATAGCTTCAGCACCATTATGCCTGATTTTACCCGCTTTATGCGCAGCGTGCGCGGCATGGTGGGGGCGATTGTACTGAATTTTGTGGTGGCATACCCCCTGCTGTTGGTGTTGACAGGGGCGGTGAGCGTGGCCAGCGGCCAGCCTGATTTTATGCAATTGCTGATTGGTTTGGGCTTTGGCGTGGTGGCGATACTCGCCCTGTTTTTGGCCACTTGGACCACCAACGATGGCAATGTTTATACGGCCGCTTTGGCAGGCAATATATTTATGCCCCAACTGCCGCGCTGGCAAGTGGCCGCGCTGGTGGGCGTGCTGGGTACGGCATGCGCGGTGGCAGGGATTTTTGAGCATTTTATGAGCTGGCTGATGTTCAGCGGCAATGTGTTTCCGCCCATGGCGGGCGTGTATGTGGCGGATTATTGGTTGAACCGTGCGCGCTATGCCAACTTAGAGAATCGCCCTGCCTTCCGCTGGCGCACTGTGCTGGCGTGGGCGGCGGGCTTAGGTGTGGGCTTGGCCACCACAGCGCCTGAGGCAATGGGTTTTGGCGTGCTCACACTCACCACTATTCCTGCCCTTGATGCCTTGCTGGCAGGGGCGGCAGTGCGGGTGGCGTTACGCTAAATGTTAATACGCCAAAGCCCCCTTGTGGGGGCTTTGGTTATGGAAGCAACTGGTGTTGCCGGATGTAGGCTTGCGCGGCAGGGGTGAGGTAGGGTGAGGATTCCCCTGCTGCCAGTGCTGCGCGGATGGCCGTGGCGCTGGCAGGGTGGGGTGGAATGGTGAGAGTTGACCAGCCTGCTTGCCCTGTAAACGTAGGGCGATAAAACTGCTGAAAGTGCACGGCGGTATCGCAGTTCATTTCGTCGATGTCATTGCGGTTCACAATCAGCAGCGGGGTGGTGGCCACAATGTGTGCCGCCCCGCCCCATTGGTGGAAGGTGAGCCAGCTATCGGCGCCCATGAGCCACACGGGGGTGTGGTTGGGGTGGGCGTTGCGCCATGCATCGAGCACTGTTTTGGTGCGGCCCTCTTCATCGTTGATGGTGAGGGAGGCTTCGAAGTCGCTGACAATCAGGGTTGGGTCATTTTCCACCATATGGCGCGCAATGGCCATGCGGTGGGGAAAGGGGAGGTAGTCGGCTGGGTTTTTGAGGTTATGGCCCGGTGTGAGCAGCAAGTGTGCGTGCGCAATGCCCGTGAATTGCCGCACGGCATTCACCACATGCACATGACCAGCGTGGAGCGGGTTGGCCGAGGTGCCAAAGAGCAAGAGCGGCGGTTTGGGGGTGTTCATGGAAAAACCTTAGCATAGGTGAAGCTGCGCGTGTATAGCAGATATGCAAAAAGTATACAAGACAAAGTGCGGTTAGCCTACAATTTTAAAGCGTTCCGCATGGCCGACCAGTTGGGTGGCTACGGCGCTGATGCGTTCAATTTTTTGTTCGCTTTGGTCGGAGACGCTGGCTTGTTCTTCCCCCGCTGCGGCAATGGTGGCGACAGATTCGTTGATGCTGTTGGTTTCAGACGTGATGGTGCCCAAAATGGTTTCGGTTTGCTTCAATTTATTACGGCCATCTTGAATGGCTTTGAACACGTTTTGAATGCCTTCAGTGGTTTTTTGGGTGAGGTTTTGCAAGCCTGTGACCGTTTCTGACACGGTGCCAATGGCGTCGGCAGTTTGTTGCGCCAGTTTGCGCACTTCATCGGCCACCACGGCAAAGCCGCGGCCTGCTTCGCCCGCGCGGGCGGCTTCAATAGCGGCGTTGAGCGCCAAGAGGTTGGTTTGGTCAGCAATATCGCGAATGATTTTGACAATATCGAGAATTTTATTGCTTTCAGCAGCCAAGGCGGCCACGTCGGTGGTGGAAACTTGTGAGGCGGTTTCAATGGCATCGAACCCTTGGCGCAGGCTACCCAACGTGGTGTTGCCTTCGGCCACCATGCGGGCAGCGTCTTTGGTTTTGTGGGCCGAGATGCTGGCGTTTTCGGCCACACTGCGGGTGGCTTCTTGCATTTCGCTCCACGAGCGTTTGTAGTCGTCAATCACTTCGGTCAGTTCGCTGGCAGCGCCCATAATATCGTTCACCAAGTGCGTGAGGTTTTGGCTCATGTTATTGGCGGCGTGGCCTACTTGGCCAATATCATCGGTGAGTTTCACCGCAAGTGGTGCGCTATGCAGCGTGCCATTGGCCACATCGGTGAGGCGTTTAGATACACTTTGCAAGGCGCTGAGAATTTGCACGCGGAAAATCCATGCCACCAAACCGCCTGTGAGGAACATGAGCAGGGCATAAATGCCAATGCCTTGGGCGACAGATTGCGTAAGGCGGGTGGAAAGTTCGGTATTGTCTTGTTGCAGCTTCACCTGAAGAATGGGGGCTGTTTTAGGAAAAGTAAAAGCAGTGGTGACAAGGCTGCTGTTGGGGGCAATGCGGAAGTCGGACACGCCGAGCTCTGTTGTGGTTTGGAGTGCGGTGAGGCGCACTTCGGCATCGAGCTTGGTGGCCAAGGGCAAAAATTCTTTCACGGGGTTGGTGTGCAGCACCACATAGGCTTTGGGGGGAATACCCACGGCCGCTACAGCACTGACAATGGGGTGGCCAGACGGGGTGGTCCATGCCACGGCTTCGGTTTTAAAGCGCTCTTTGCCGGTGCGGGCACCAAGGCGGGTGGCGATGTCGGCGGGGAAGGTGTCGATGGTGGTATCGCCTTTGGTGTCGGCACCGAGCAACTGGGTGAAAGTGGGGTTGTAAACCACGGCGCGTTTCAAATCGATAATGCCGAGGGTGACGTTGCCTTGCGAGTATTCGCCATTCAGCTCGGTAGGCCAGCTGAACCCTTCCGGCGGGGTGGCGCTAAGGCCTGCTTTATAAACGCTGTTGGAAGCCGAGACATTGGCAGCAGAGAGCAGTTTCTCTTGCCATGCGGCGTACATTTCTTCCAACAGTTTTTCGCCAGCGCCACGCAGGCGGGCAGAGCTGACATCATCGGCAATGTTAGAAAACGCCCAACTGATATACATGGTGACGGCAAGGCCCGCAGCCAGTAACACCACAAAGCCAAAAATAAGAATCGATTTGAGCGAGCGAAATTGCATGGGAACTCTTTTTTCTTTTACTTTATGCGGCGATGAATAGGTTTGGCAAGGGGTAAATTGATGTGTATCAAATGGGATACAGGGGGATAGGTAAAGCAGTGCGCGTAGAGCGCAGGATGCTGGACAAAAATTTGATGCTGGATTTAGCATGGGGGTGCACGCCTGTATCTGGGCGCGTTTATAAACAGAAAAGGAATAAAAAAGATGATGAAAAATCTGATGTTGGCTGCGCTTGTTGCTGTGTGCAGCATGTTTGGCATTGCCGCCCAAGCCGCCGAAGAAGCCCCTAAAG
>JBAQUW010000022.1:0-2775 GCA_049297755.1 Alphaproteobacteria bacterium | reverse complement strand
GGTGGCCGAACTTGATGCTGCGCACATTCCCCACCATACCCTCCCCCTCAACAGCAAAAACCCCTTCACCGCCCTGTGGTGCGTGTGGCAGGTGGTGAAGCTGATTCGCGCCCACAACATTCAATTGCTCCATGCCCGTTCACGCTTGCCCGCATGGGTGGCGCTGCTCTCTAGCCGCATCACGGGCGTACCGTTTATCACCACCTTTCACGGCACCCATAGCCTCAAGGGCTTTGGCAAGCACTGGTATAACAGTGTCATGGTGCGCGGGCGTGCCGTCATCGCCAATTCACAGTTTATTCAACAGCATATTCACGAGAACTACGGCCTGCCACTTTCCGTCATTCCCGTCGCCCCACGTGGTGTCGATACCGCCGTGTTCAACCCTGCCCGCATCACCCCCGCCATGCGCAAATCCTTAGCCACAGAGCTCCACCTGCCCGCAGCCGTGCCCATTATTCTCATGGCAGGCCGCCTCACCCGCTGGAAAGGCCAGCATGTGCTACTGCATGCCTTAGCAGAACTGGCCGATATGCCATGGCATTGCCTGATTGTGGGCGGCGCAGGCCCCCACAATGCTTACGCCACAGAATTGCGTCAACACTGCGCCCAACTCGGCCTCAGCCACCGCGTGCAGTTTTTGGGCAGCCGCACCGATTTACCTGCCCTGTACACCATGGCCGATATCGCCATTTCCGCCTCGCTGGAACCCGAAGCCTTTGGCCGTGTGGCGGTCGAAGCCCAAGCCATGGGCACCCCCATCATCGCCACCAACCATGGCGGCAGTTTAGAAACGGTGCAAAATGGCATCACCGGCTGGCTTATTCCACCCAACAATGCCGCCATTTTAGCCACAACTTTACGGGCGGCATTGACCAACCCCAACAATTTGGCAACAATGGGCCAAGCTGCTCGCACTTGGGTGCTGGCTCACTTTACCACCCAGCAAACCTGCCAAGCCGAGTGGGCTGTGTATGAAAATATTTTAAAGCAGCCATTAAAACCAGAGTAACCAATAGAAATCCCCTCTCCATGCGCCGTTGTATGATTGCCCTCGATGTTCAACCCCACTTCAAACCCGCCCAAGGCACGGTGCAAGCCATTAACCAACTCTCCACCCAATTCCCTACGGCAGCCACCCTGTTTAAACATAACGAAGCCATTGTACCCCTCTCCAAACTGGGCAAACGCATGGGGCCCGAAAACGACCAAGGTCTCATTCAAACCACCAACACCTTCACCCGCCACGGCTATTTGCTGCCCCAAGCCCTGTTAGACTGGGTGGCCACCCAAATGCCCGACGAAGTGCTGGTGGCAGGTGGCCATACCGATGCCGCCGTGCTGGCCGCAGGCTTTAGCTTGTTCGATGCCGGCTTCCGCCCCGCCATTGTGCCATTGTTGTGCTATGGCAACGATTGGTTTATGCACACCGTGACCACGGGCATTTGGAACCAAGAGCTCGGCCGCGTGTACGAATCTGTCGCCGAGCTTAAATTCGCCCAGTAGCCCATGCGCCGCATTTTGGTGATTTTGGGCGAAAGTATGGGGCGCTTTGTGCAAGCCACAGGGGCGCTGCGCGATATCCGCGAATTCCACAAAGACAGCCACATCACCCTCCTCACCACCCGCAACCTGCTCTTGCTGGCAGGCCATACACCATGGGTTGACGAAGTGATTGTAGACAAACGCCGCCCATGGTGGCATGTGAAGGATACCCTGCACATGTGGCGCTTCCTCCGCCACTTTCACCGCGTGTACGATTTGCAGCACGATGTGCGCAGCCAGCGCCTGTGCCTACTCGGCCAACGTGCGGTATGGAGCAGCATGGTGGACGATTGCGGCTACCCCATCACCGCCGAAGTGCTGAAAGACTTCCCCACCGTCGATGCCCTGCGCCTGCAATTGGCCGAAGCAGGCGTGCCCACCAAACATAAACCAGACCTCACCTTTGCCGCCACTCCAGGGGAAGGCGCCTTGTTTGAATGTGGCCTCAAACCCAACAAATTCATCGCCCTCATTCCGGGCAGCCGCTTGGCCGAAAAAGCCAAACGCTGGCCGCATTACCTTGCCTTGGGTAAAGAACTGCAAGCCCACGGCTGGCCAGTGGCCATTATTGGCAGCCTCGATGAAGAGCACTTGGTGCGCCAACTGGCCCATAACCTCTCCGCCCCCTTGCTGTTTGGTTTGCCCCTGCCTGAACTGATTGGCATCCTCCAACACGCTCGCCTAGCCATTGGGAACGATACCGGCCCCCTGCACATTGCCACCGCCTGTGGGGTAGAAAGCATTTTGCTGTTGGGCAAAAATACCCAAAAGTTCGATTCCCGCGCCAGCCACCTGAACGTGCTGTATAATGCCGAAGACATTGCCGCCATTTCGCCACAGAAGGTACACCAAACCGTGAAAGACAGCGTGGGCTCATGAGCACAGGCTTGCCATACGGGTGCCGCTTCTGCTTCAATAGCCGTATGGTACGCGCTTTTGCCCTGCTGCTCGCCTGCGCCAGCCTAACAGGCTGCACCGAAGCCATGCACCACAGCTTCAACACCACCATCAACGACATCAAAGCTTACAATCCCCAAGCCCTCCGCCCCTTGGTCGAGCCGCCCGAAGGCTACCCCATCAACCACCCCGCCTACCGCCAAAACTACTGCCAGCACCGCGGCGGCGCCAACTGCTCCACCGCCCCCCGCAGCCTCACCCACCCGTGGGGGAAGTAACTCCTACCCAGGCATTTCAACATTAGTAAATGCTGGATTTTGAAAAGGCCAGCTT
>JBAQUW010000021.1:0-13276 GCA_049297755.1 Alphaproteobacteria bacterium | reverse complement strand
TCGTGTTGGCGCAGAAACCGGTTAATGGCAGTTTTGGCGCGGGCAGTCACCACAAAGGCGCGCCAACCTGGGTTAGGCTTTTGCGCTTTGCTGGTAATAATCTCTACTTGGTCGCCATTTTGCAGGGTATGGCGCAGCGGCACCACACGGCCATTCACCCGTGCGGCTTGGGTTTGGTGGCCAATGTTGGTGTGCACATGGTAGGCAAAGTCCAGCGGTGTCGCTCCTTGGGGCAAGGCCAACAAATCGCCTTTGGGGGTAAACACAAACACGTTGTCGGAGAACAGTTCTAGCTTGGCGTTTTCAAAAAACTCGCGGGGGTCGTCTAGCCCTTTCAGCTGTTCCACCAGTTGCTTCAGCCAGCTGTATTGCAGGCTTTCTTTGGCCACCGCGTCTTCGCCTTTGGTGGGTTGGCGACCGTCTTTATACAGCCAGTGGGCGGCTACACCTGCTTCGGCCACCGCGTGCATGTCTTCGGTGCGGATTTGCACTTCCATACGGTTGCCAAAGGGGCCAATCAGCGAGGTGTGTAAACTTTGGTAGCCATTGGGTTTGGGGGCAGAGATATAGTCTTTGAAGCGCCCTGGAATAGCGCGGTACACATCGTGCAGCAGCCCCAGAACCGCATAGCAATCGCGTTTGTTTTTGACCACCACGCGGTAGGCCACAATGTCGGTGAGTTGGTCGAACGCTAAACTTTTTTTCTGCATTTTACGCCAAATGGAATAAATGGTTTTGTCGCGCCCTGTGACGGTGGCGTCAATTTTGGCTTCGGCCAAGTTTTCTTGTAACTCGGCAATCACGCGGTTTACCAAATCGTCTTGCGCGTGCCATTCGTCCATGCGGGCTTCTACGCGTTCGTATTCCAAGGGGTCGAGCACATGGAACGAGAGATCTTCCAATTCACTTTTGACTTTATACAAACCAATGCGGTCGGCCAGTGGCGCAAAAATATCCATGGTTTCTTGGGCAATGCGCTTGCGTTTTTCTTCCTTAGGAATGGCATCGAGGGTGCGCATGTTGTGTAAGCGGTCGGCCAGCTTCACCAGAAGTACCCGAATATCTTGCGACATGGCCAATAGCAATTTACGGAAATTTTCGGCCTGCTCGGTGGCTTTGTCGTTGAAGGTAACGCGCGACAGTTTGGTCACACCGCTCACCAACGTGGCCACTTCGGCGCCAAATTGTTCGGTCAGTTCTTCGGGGCTGGCCAAAGTATCTTCTAATGTATCGTGTAGCAGCCCTACGGCAATGCTGGCTTCGTCCATTTGCAAATCGGCCAAAATGGCTGCCACTTCCAGCGGGTGGGCCAAATAAGGCTGGCCACTGGCGCGTTTTTGGTTGCCGTGGGCTTTCATGCTGAACACATAGGCGCGGTTGAGCAGCGCTACATCCGCCTTGGGGTTGTAGCGCAGTACGCGGTCAATGAGCTCGTATTGGCGAATCATACCCTCAGCTTACGCCAAGTGAGGCGGTGAACACAATGGTTCTGCCAAAAAACACAGGCGAGGAGTATTGTGGTGAGGGGGGGTATGAAATAAATGGCTGGGGAGGAAGGATTCGAACCCTCGAATGGCGGTACCAAAAACCGCTGCCTTACCGCTTGGCGACTCCCCAGCAGGGAACATGCAGGCGCATGTGCAGCGCAACCTAGTGTTTCTTGCTGCGGCTGTCAATATCTGAATTGCTGAAATGTACCAAGGGGTTGCACATACTCGTCAGAATTGCTGGTTTGCACAATTTTTAGGCAGAACATAAGGTTATGTGAAAGGAGGGTCTGACAATGACCAACATACTGAAAAAACTAACAATGCTGGCTGCGGCAACCCTGCTTGGCGCGTGTGCCAGTGCGGTTTTGCCTTCTGGCCAAAGCCAGAGTATCTCGCCGTGGAAAACCTTTGGCGAGGCTAAAAACGCCTACGATAGTATCACCCCCCACCATACCATGAGGGCTGATTTGCATAAACTGGGGTACGACCCTGGCACTGTGCCCAACCTGAGTATCTTCAATTATGTGGATATTATGAACAAGTTCGGCAGCGTGATGGATAAAAATGACCTGCCCGATGGCATGCAAAGCTGCCTGAAGGCGCGCGATAACTGCACGGGCTATGTGGCGCGGGTGCAAAACCTGAACCACCAGCGCATTGGCAGTGTGCCGAAGGACCTGCTGGGTTTTGGCCAAAAAACCATGACCACCGGCTGGGCCTTTGAAAGCACCATTGTGATGGTGGGCGATACCGTGGTGTATAAACTGTGGAGTGGGACGCCTGATATTGAAACCTACGAGAAGAAATCTACCCCTCTCGGCCCCTTGCAACAGCTGGGCGGTGCCATACCTAAGCCGTTCTAACATACAACTCAACTCAAAAAACCCACCCCGCAAGGGGTGGGTTTGGCTTAGCTAGCCTTTTTCAGCATGGGTTGCTGCAGTTCCTTTGGCAGTTCGAAGCGCCAAAGATGCGTCAGCACCTTGAGCATGTCGGGGTGATCGAGAACAATGCCTTCGGTAAACCACTTGGGGACGGTGTCGCGGCTGGTGTAAGGCAAATCAAACCTTGCGCCGCTGCATCGCCTAACAAGCAGGCGAGGGTTGTTTGTGCCATCAACCCCGTCTAAGCAAGCAATAATACTGAGAACGGGAGCGTATTCGCCGCCCGTTTTTGTGCTATTGCTGAAGGGTATGGTGAGCCGAATGCCGGCATCGATACCTTTGCTGATAGGGTTGACACATTTGCCTTGGTCGAAAAATACGGACAAGGGCGCGTGATGTGGCCCAAATGGAAACGCAAACAGGCGCAAGCCTGAAAGATCTTCGTGCATCGTATGGCACTCTAGTCCTCGGCTGGTGAGTGCTGTTTGATGTTCTTGGGGCACTCCCAAGTGATCCATAACAGCGGTCACATAAGGCCACAACATATTCATTTGGTCATGAGAGAGTGACAGCATGGGATTGCTCCATAAAAGTGCAGGTGGAAGTGAATGTTATGTATACCAAAGCGTGCGTTTGGTCAAGCAAAAACAAGCCCCGTGAGGGGCTTGTGAATTAGGGGCTGGTTTTGTTCAATTCAGCCAAGGCGGCTTTAAGGCGTGCCCATTGGTCTGGCTGAAAGTGACTGCGGAGATAGGGTTTGAAGGGGGTGTTCTCCAGCATCAAGGCGTCCGCTTTTTGCCCCAAGCGTTTCAGCTGAGCTTGAACATGTGGCCCTGAGGCGTCTCCGGCAATGCCGGCATAGCGTTTCAGGTCTTGCCGTAGGGCGGTTTCTTCCAACAGCAAAGCTTCAAGCAGAATGGTGAGCGCGTCGCAGGTGTCATCGGGTGGCATTTTTCTGCCGTTTTGCCATGCGCGCAGCGTGTGGGGTTCGGGGTAAAGGCTTTGCGGGATATGACCAGCGCACATAAACCAATCGAAACTTTGTATGGTGGGCAAAAACCGATTCAGGACGTCTTGCAGTGCCAGTTGTGGTTGCGAAAGTGTCATGGTGATGCTCCAAAAACGTGAGAGATAAGCTGGAGTTGTGTACAGCTGTCTGTGCCGTTTGTCAACCTATAGGCAAGGTGTGGTGAAATAACTCACAGCTTTATCCACAGCCATTCATGGCGGCTGTGCAACATTTTTTGCATTTTGTGCTTGCTTTCACCCACAGGATCCCATAAATTACCACTGTAGCCCACACGCAACCATGGGTGAAACAAAACGAAGGGGCGACTACACACATGACGCCAGCCGGACACGGCAACGTCAAACTCTCCACTCCCGCGGGCTACCATGGGAAAGGGGTGGGGTGTCTACGGAACTCAGGGGTGCATGGGCTGGAATGGGAGCCAGCGTATGTGCAGGGGAACCAAGGGGGTCGCCTTATAAATAACCACAACGGTCAGGTCAACAAGTACAATGGCGGTTTTTCTTTCCTCGTACGTGAATGGGGTAGATGCCAAGGGGCGCGTAAGCGTACCTGCAGCCTTTCGTGCCGAATTGGCAACGCACACGCGCCAGCAGGTGGTGGTGTATGCGGCACCCGATGGACAATATTTAATGGGATGGGGATACGATGACTTTCTTAAATTTGCTGAAAAAATCACTCGCATGTCACCACTTTCACCTCAACGCCAGCGCCTGGCGCGGACTTTGCTTGCAGCTGCTCGGCCACTAAGTTTTGACGACAATGGGCGCATTCAGTTGCCCGAAAATTTTATTGGCCATGCTCAAATTACTGATAAAGCCATGTTTGCAGGTCAGGGCGAAACGTTTACCATATGGAACCCTGCGGCTTTTGAAGCCATGCAGGCAGCCGATAGCGCATTTACCGCCGAAGATTTAGCTGCACTTTCTACGGCGTGGGATACTCCGACTGGTGGGCCCCATGAATGATTCCGTGCCTGCAACCACCGTGCATGTGCCCGTGTTGTTGGAAGGGGTGATGCAGCAACTGGGCGAGTTAAAGGATAAAAAGCTCATCGACGGCACCTTAGGCGGCGGCGGTTACACCACCGCCTTTTTGCATGGGGGGGCAAGTGTCATGGCCTTCGACCAAGACGCTGTGGCCATTGAGCGGGCGCAAAAGACCATTTTGCCCCAGCATAAAAAAAGCCTTATTTTGGTGCATAACAGCTTTGCCCATATGGCGGAAGAAGCAGTAGCCCATGGGTGGGAGAAGGTCGATGGCATTGCGCTGGATTTAGGCATCAGCAGCGACCAATTGGACACCCCCGACCGCGGCTTTACCTACCAACAAAATGGTGTGCTGGACATGCGCTTGGGGCAAACGGGTCGCACGGCGGCTGATGTGCTGAATCGCAGTGACGAACGTGAACTGGCAGATATCTTTTACTATTTTGGCGATGAGCCGAAGTCTCGCCCGCTGGCCCGCGCCATTGTGCAAACCCGCAAAACACAACCGTTCCAAACGACAAGCGATTTGCTGAAAGTGATTGAACAAATTTATCCACCCCGCGTGTGGCTGAAGCGCAAACACCCTGCGCAACGTTTATTCCAAGCCGTGCGTATGGCGGTGAATAACGAAGTGGATGCGCTGGCCGCAGTGATACCCCAAGCCGCCAGTTTGTTGGCCGAAGGTGGCAAGTTGTGCATTGTCACTTTCCACAGTATTGAAGACCGTATGGTGAAGCAAGCTTACCGTGAACTGTGCCAACCCGTATTGGACGGCGTAGGCCGCCAAATTGCTGAAGGTGATTACTTTATGCCCGTGCGCAAAGTGGTGCCGACGGATGCTGAAGTGGCCGCTAACCCCCGTGCCCGTAGTGGCACCTTGCGCGTGTTGCAGCGGAGAGTAACGTCATGAGAGCCATGACCATTATTTTGAGCGTGCTGGGTTGCTTTATTTTGTTTTCGGCCATGATGCGGGTAAAGGCCGATGTGGGCATTTTGGTGAATAAACGCGAGCAACTGATTGAAAATCAAATTCAATTGGGCGAAGATTTGCGCGTCTTAAAGGCCGAGGTGGCTTACCTCAACAGCCCTGTGCGCTTAGAAAAAATGGCCATTAAAATGGGCATGGCCGATGCGTCGCTCACGCAATTTTTAGGGGCGTTGTAATGAATGCGGCATTTTCCTTTTTGCCTAAAAAAAGTGTGCAAAAGCGCAAGGTGAAGGTGCGGGCCGAACAAGGCTTTGTGGCCACCGCTAAGCCTGTGCCCGCCAAAACGGGCTGCGCCAATTTGCGGTTTCGGGCGTTTTTGTTGGCGTTTGTATTGTGTGGTGGGTTTTTAACGTTGGTGGTGGAAATTGGCAATATTGCTTTGACACCAGCGGCTGAACCCCAAGCCAGTATTCGTAGCCTGCCCCAAGTGGCGGCACGTCGTGGGAATATTTATGACACCAATGGGTTGCTGCTGGCGGCTACGTTAGAGGTTCCCAGTGTGTTTGCCGACCCGCAAAATATATTGAATGTGACCGATACAGTCAAAAAATTGGCTACCGTACTGCCAGCCCTGAATCAGAAAAAATTGGCCAAGCAGTTGAAGCACCCCAAACGTCGCTTTGTGTGGGTGCAGCGGCAGGTGACGCCAGAACAGGCGTTTCAAATCAACCAATTGGGTTTGCCTGGAGTGAGCTTTCGTACCGAGCATGTGCGCGTGTACCCCAACCGCCGCATGGCTGCTCATGTGTTGGGGGCGCTCGATATTGATGGGCGTGGGGTATCGGGCGTGGAAGGGGCTTTCCACGAACGCCTGAGCAGTGGGCAAGATGTGCATGTGACCATTGATAGCCGCCTGCAAGAGCAACTCACCCGCAGCATTACCGAAGCTATGGACAAAAGCAAAGCCAAGGGCGCATGGGGCGTGGTGCTCGATGCGCAAACGGGCGATATCCGCGCCATGGCCGCCCTGCCAGACTTTGACCCCAACCGCCCTGGCGAAAGTATTGAAGGCCACTTCAACCCCATTACCTACGGGCGGTATGAAATGGGCAGTACCATGAAATTGTTGACGATTGCGCAAGGCTTGCAAGAGCGCCTGATTACGCCCAACAGCAAAATCGATTGCCGCTTCCCCATCACCATTGGCAAGTACACCATTAAAGATTACCACGCCAAAAAAGCAGTGCTCACGGCCACAGAAGTTTTGCGTTACAGCTCAAACGTTGGCGCCGCCCAAATTGCCGATAGTATTGGCGCTGCCCGCCAAAAATCCTTTTTTAAACAATTGGGTTTGTTGGATAGTTTGAATATTGGTTTGGCCGAAAAAGTGACACCTGCTTACCCACCCAACTGGGGGCGCGTGCACACATTTACCATTAGCTTTGGTCACGGTATTTCTATTACCCCCATGCACTTGGCGGCGGCGGTAGGTGCCATGAGCACCGATGGCAATTACCGCATGCCCCGCTTGGTAGAGCACTTGCCGCACGACGCGCCACGGCCCGTGATTTCCCCCGATATTCTCCCTCAAGTGAAAGACATGATGCGTGATACGGTGGTGAACGGCAGCGGCAAACCTGCCAGCTTGGTGGGGTACGATATTGGCGGCAAAACCGGCACGGCAGAAAAAATTAGCGGGCGTGGTTATGCGCAAGATAAAAACTTGGTGTCATTCGTAGGCGCTGTGCCCATGGATAAACCCAAATTTGTGATTTTGGTGATGGTAGACGAACCCATTAAAGGCTTTGAAACAGGGGGCCGCATTGCCGCCCCTGCGTTTGGCGACTTCCTTAAACGTAGTATGCCCATGCTGGCCATTGCGCCAAGTGCCGCGGCCGAGGAGATTAAACTGAATATTCAAAAAGCTGCCCAAGGCGCAGGCGCTGCTACACGCACCCCTGCCAAACGTGTTACACTCACAACCAATGGGGGAGAAAAAACCAATGGCAACATTATCCGCATGGCTGGGGCGCGCCCTCTCTAAAGCCGAATTTGCCCAGTTTGGCGACCCCGACATTTCCTTTATGACCGACGACAGCCGTCGTGCCCAAAAAGGCGGCGTGTATGTGTTCGATGTACGGATTCACCGTGACGCCCACGCCTTTATTGATGCGGCCTTAGAGGCAGGCAGTTTGGTAGTGAGCAATGCCGACCGTGACGATGTGATTTTTGAAGAATTACCTGGAGCTATTTTGGCCCGCTACGCCAAAGCGCAATTCCCCAACCTGCCCGCCCATTGTGTGGCGGTGACGGGCACCAATGGCAAAGCCTCCACCGCATGGTTTTTCCACCACCTGTTGGCTGCTGCAGGTTATAAGGCCGCCAGTATGGGTACACTGGGTGTGTATGTGAATGGCACGCTCATTCAAGAAACCGGCTACACCAGCCCCACCGCCCTCAAAACGCACGAAATTTTGCACAACCTGCACGCCCAAGGTGTCACCCATGTGTGCCTCGAGGCCAGCAGCCATGCGCTGGCCTTAGGCAGGCTCGATGGCGTGCCGTTTTGCGCGGCGGCTCTGACCAATATCACCCAAGACCACTTGGATTTTCACGGCGATATGGACGCCTACGCTACCGCTAAAATGCGCTTATTTACCGATGTGTTGGCCGAGAATGGCGTGGCTGTGGCCAACCCCCGTCGCATGGACAATTGGGGGGCGATGGCGCTGGCCAAAGAGCGCGGCGTGCGGGTGCTGACAGCAGGCAGCGCCAATGCCGAATTGGTGGTAGAGCCTCTCAAAGCCGACGCCGATGGTTTGACCATTGAGGTGCGCGCCGAGCAAGTGAAAGCGCAAGTGAAATTGCCGTTGGTGGGCGCCTTCCAAGCCGAGAATGTGGCGAGTGCGCTTGGTTTGGCATGGGCTTGTGGTGTGCCGCTGGAAAAATTGGTAACCGGGTTGCCTAAGCTTCTCCCCGTACCGGGCCGTATGGAAATGGTGCAAAAAATCAAAGCAACGCAATCCACTGTGGTGGTCGATTACGCCCATACGCCCGATGCCTTAGAACGTGTGCTGGGCAGTTTGCGCCCGCTTGTACCTACAGGCGGTAAACTGTGGTGCGTGTTTGGCTGTGGCGGAGACCGCGACAATAAAAAACGCCCCATTATGGGCAGCATTGTGGCCAAATTGGCCGATGTGAGTGTGGTGACGGACGACAACCCCCGCACCGAAGACGCTGCCAAAATCCGCGCCCAAGTGTTGCAAGGCGCTGATCATGAACTAGAAATGCCCGATCGTCGCACCGCCATTGCCCACGCCATCAACAACGCCAGCGACAAAGACATTGTGCTGATAGCAGGCAAAGGCCATGAAAGTGGACAAATTATTGGTAAAATCACCGAGCCGTTTGATGATAGACTGGTAGCAAAAGAGGTATTGGCAGTATGACACATTTATGGACACTCCACGATATTCAGCACGCCCTTGGCCAATCGCGCACGGGCGAGAATGTGCCGATTTATAATATGCATATGGACAGCCGTTTGGTGGTGACGGGCGATATGTTTGTGGCTTTGGCCGGCACGCCGCCCGCACCATTTGTGAGCGAGTTTGGCAGTGTACGCGATGGCCATGCCTATGTGCCCCAAGCGGTAAAAAATGGCGCAAGTGCGGTGTTGGTGAGTGCGCCGAACGACGAATTGAATTGCCCGCAAGTGTTGGTGCCCGATACTTTCCAAGCCCTGTGGCGCTTGGCGGAAGAAGCCCGTGAACGCAGCACTGCCAAGCGTATTGCCGTGACAGGCAGTTATGGCAAAACCACCACGAAGGATATGCTGGGCTTGATGCTGGGCGGCCATAAAGCCGAAAGCAGTTTTAACAACTGTTGGGGCGTGCCGCTGACACTCGTGCGCTTGCCGAAAGATGCCCCCTTTGCGGTGCTAGAATTGGGCATGAGCCATATGGGAGAATTGGCACCACTCGCCCGTCTTGCCCGCCCACACGTTGCGATTGTCACGTTGGTGGGCCCCGCGCATTTGCAAGGCCTTGGCACCATCGATAACGTGGCACAAGAGAAATTGAGCATTCAGGAAGGGTTGAGTGCCGATGGGATTTTGATTGCCCGCGCTGCCGATGTGGCCCAATGGCCGCAGCTTATTCGCCGCAAAGTCCTCACCTTCAGCGCCGAACTGCACGGCACCGATGCGAGCATTGAAGAATTGTGGGAAGAAGCAGGGCGTTTGCATGTGACTGCCAACGTACTGAACCATAAAGTGAAATTCACTTATCCCGCCAGTGGTCGCCACTTGCTGGGCAATGCTTTGGCCGCGTTGCTGGCCGTGGCGGCGTTGGGTGAAGATGTGGTCACACTTGGCCAAAAACTCAGCCAATTTGAATTGCTCGAAGGCCGTGGCGCCACCGAAGTGGTGAATGGTGTGATGGTGATAGATGACAGTGGCAATGGCCAACCATTGGCCATGCAAGCCGCCCTGCGTGCCCTCAGCCAAAGTGCCGCCCCCCGCAAATTTGCCCTGATTGGCGACATGCTGGAACTGGGCGAAACCGAATTTGAACAACACATGGCCTTGAAACCGCTGTGCGAAAAACTGGACGGCGTGTGGGCCGTGGGTACGCGGATTAAACCCATGTACGATGCCTTGCCTGTGACGCATCAATTGGGCTGGGTAGAAAGCGCTGAACAGCTGAATTACCCTGCTATTGCTGGCCATTTGCAGCAGGGCGATGCCTTGCTGGTAAAAGCCTCCAAAAAAATCTTGAATGTGTATGATGCCGTGGGGCAGGTGAAAGCCGCCTTGCAATAAAAACAGCCCCCGTTGGGGGGCTGAATGCTAGGCAGAAGCGTTTTTGATGAAGAATTTAGTGGCATCTCCCACCGTCAAAATGTGCTCGGCGGCATCATCGGGCACCTCGCAACCAAACTCCTCCTCAAACGCCATTACCAATTCCACGGTGTCGAGGCTGTCGGCGCCGAGGTCATCGATGAAGCTGGCGCCCTCGACCACCTCCTCCGACTCAACACCAAGGTGTTCAACCACAATTTTCTTCACGCGGCCAGCAATATTGTCGCTCATGGGGTGTCCTTTCCGAGCGCTAAGGATTAAAAGTCAAGGTGTTACCAACTTGCCAAGTGTGGCAGGCGGAACACGCCCTTAATGGCATACAATTTGAAAGTTGTAAAGACAATTGCAGAAAGCCCCCAAACGCGCTAAACCGTTATTATGTTTTACAATCTTTTGTTTCCGCTCACCGATTATGTCAGCTGGTTTAACCTGTTCCAGTACCTCACCATTCGCAGTGGTGGGGCTTTGCTTTCTAGTTTTTTGGTGTGTTTGCTGTTTGGGCCATGGATGATTCGGAAGTTTAAAGCGTGGCAAACAGGCAAAGATACCGTGAAAGATATTCTGCCCCACCAAAGTAAAAAAGGCACGCCCACCATGGGCGGCGTGATGATTTTTGGCGCGTTTCTCTTCAGCGGCCTGTTGTGGGCCGACCTTACCAACCCTTATGTTTGGATGGTGCTGGGCATGGGCTTTGCTTTTGGGTTGATTGGCTTGACCGATGATTTGCTGAGTGTCACCAAAATCCGCAAAAAAGGTATGCCGGGGCGCCTTCGTTTGTTGCTGGAAGTGTTGTTTGCGTGCGGTTTTCTGCTGTTGTTTATCAAAGTGGCGGGGGTAGAAAAAGCCACCGCTGTGCACTTCCCGTTCTTTAAGGAATGGATTGTGGGCTTGGGCATTTTCGGCTTTTTGGCCTTTGGCAGTATGGTGATGGTGGGCAGCGCCAATGCGGTGAATTTGACCGATGGGCTCGATGGTTTGGTGAGCATTCCTGCCGTGATTGTGGTGGGCAGCTTGGCCGTATTGGCGTACATCAGCGGCAGGGCAGACTATACGCAATACCTGAATATTCCGCACATGCAAGGCATGGGCGAGGTGGCGGTGGTGTGTGCAGCACTCGCTGGGGCGATATTAGGCTTTTTGTGGTTCAACGCGCCACCCGCCCGCATTTTTATGGGCGATACGGGCAGTCTGGCCGTGGGTGGGGTGATTGGTGCCACTGCTGTGCTCATTAAACAAGAATTTACCTTACTTATTATCGGCGGCATTTTTGTGATTGAAACCTTGAGCGTGATGATTCAAATCGCCAGCTTTCGCTTAACAGGTAAACGCGTATTTAAAATGGCGCCACTGCACCACCACTTTGAACAACTGGGCTGGCCCGAAACCACCATTGTGATTCGGTTTTGGATTATCTCCCTCCTCTTGGCCATTGCAGGCTTGGCCACCTTGAAGTTGCGGTAAACCATGCAATTAGGTTTTACGGGCAAAACAGTTTACGTTCTGGGCCTTGGCAAAAGTGGCCGCAGTGTGGTGCGGGCGTTAAGGGAAGACGGCGCCACCGTGTGGGTGTGGGACGAAAAAGCCGATGCGGTGGGCGATTTCACCCACGGCGATGTGACTGTGATGCCGCCCGAAACTATGGACAAAACCGCATGGGGTCAAGTGGCTGCAGTCATCAAAAGCCCTGGCTTAGATATGCGTATGCCCGTGCTTGCTGCCGCTATGAACCACCATGTGCCGATTTTGGGCGATATCGATTTGCTCTACCGCCGCGCCCCCCACGCCAGCTACATTGGCATTACGGGCACCAATGGCAAAAGCACCACCACGGCGCTTATTGCCCATGTGCTGCACAAAGCCAAATATACCGTGGCCATGGGCGGCAATATTGGTGTGCCAGTCATGGATTTACCCATCCTTGGCAAAGGCGGCATGTATGTGCTGGAGCTTTCCAGCTACCAGCTAGAAACCTTGCAGGAATTGCAGCTGGATAGCGCCATTCTGATTAACCTGACGCCTGACCACTTGGAGCGCCACGGCACCATGAGCGGCTACCTCGATGCCAAAATGAATATCTTCAAACGCTGTAAGCCAACGGCCACCAAGGTGATGGGGATAGACCATGTGCTCACCCGCGCTGCCGCCACCAGTGTGGGCGCCCAAACGGTGTTGATGATGGCGACCGCAGAAGCTACCAACATTCCCGCCCATTACCGCATTGGCCGCGATGGCAAACTGCGCCACCAAGGCGAACAAGTGGCCAACCTGAAAGCTGTGGCCAATTTACCCGGCCCGCACAATTGGCAAAACCTCACCTGTGCCATGCTGGCGGTAGAGCCATGGCTTGACCATGCCGACTTTTTAAAACACGCCACCACCTTTGTGCCACTGCCCCACCGCATGGAACCTGTGCGCACCATGGGTACCATCACTTTTGTGAACGACAGCAAAGCCACCAATGCCGAAAGTACCATTCCCGCCCTGCACAGCTACAGCAATGTGTATTGGATTGTGGGCGGCAAGCCCAAAGCCGAAGGCATTACCCCCTGCTTGCCCCATTTGGCCAATGTGCGCGGCGCCTTTGCCATTGGCGAAGCGGCGGCGGCATTTGCGAAGGAGCTCAAACCCCATGTGCCTGTGACTGTGAGCAAAACCATGGATGTGGCCGTGCACGACGCCACCCACGCCGCCCGCCAAGCCGTGGCCAGCGGCGATGCCGACGCCGTGGTGCTGCTCTCTCCCGCCTGCGCCAGCTTCGACCAATTCGATAACTTTGAACACCGTGGCGACACCTTTGCCAGCCTGTGCAAAGCGCTGAAAGAATAAAAACAGCTACCAACTGTAGGCTGTAAGCTGTTGGCTGTCGGCTATTGGCTGTGTTACATTCCCTGCATGAGCAACATTTTCCGCCAATCGCGTCACCCCCTCATCCGCTGGTGGTGGGAGATGGATCGCGTCACCTTTGTGCTGGTGCTGATGCTGATGCTGGCGGGTGCCGTGGCCGTCACCACCGCAGGGGTGGCCGTTATTCGCACCTATGGCGTGGGGCCGTATTACTTTGCCATGCGGCAATATGCCTATTTGCTGGCGGCGT
>JBAQUW010000020.1:0-6282 GCA_049297755.1 Alphaproteobacteria bacterium | reverse complement strand
CGGGGTTATTCAACACACTATGGTCTGGCTCTTTAGCCAATTGCGCTTCTGCAAGTAACCCCGCAATAAACTCCAATTTACCCAACCCCGCCAACGTAGGCCTTTCGCTCCCCAAAGCCTCCAATTCGTGCAATATCGCGGTCATCACATCTTCTTCGTTCCCCGCAAGCAACATTAAACCCAAATGATTTCGCACATAGTGCAGCACCTCCTCCCGTGCGGCTTCCGTCTCTTGCGCGGCAACAGCAACTTCATTGTCACGCAACGCAGGCACGCTTCCCCCCACCCCCTGCCCAGCCACCGGCACATCCTGCACGGGCGTCCGCGCGGCATTGGCTTCCTGTGACGCAACACCCGCCGCCCATGCAATAACAGCAGCCACGCTCATCAATTTTTTACGCATATTTCTCTCCTCTTACCTTTCTTTATACCCCACCTCACAAATGGAACAGACACCCGCCAACCGCCCCCTAAGCCGCCGCCAGCGCTGCATAAAACGCCAACACCGCAGGGTGGGTTTTAATGTGTTGGGGGCGGATGGGGGTGGTCAAATGCAAGCCTTCCAAATTACGGGCACGAGAAAGCGCCACATACAACTGCCCCTCCGCAAATGTGCCGCCATCAGCCAAATCAATCACACACTGCGGCAAAGTTTGGCCTTGGGCTTTGTGAATGGTCAGCGCCCACGCCAAAGTCAGCGGAAACTGCACAAACGTGCCCGCCACCGTGGCCACGGGCGCATTGCTGGCAGCATCGTGCGCATACTTCACGCTCTCCCACTTTTCGCGCTCCACCTCCACCACCTCTTGCCCCACACCTCTGGCCGTGCCCTCATCCAGCAGCACGCCAATGCTATCGTCCGTCAGGTATTTCACCACGCCCAAGCTACCATTCACCCACAGCCCCAGCTTATGGTTGCGGGTGAACATCACCCGCGCCCCTTCCTTCAGCACCAGTTCCGCAGGTGTGGTGAATTCCTTATTGGCCAAATCGCCCGTCACGTCCGCATGGTAGCGGAACACCTCGCCCTTCAGCTTCAACAACTCCCGCTGGTTTATGGCGTCCACCGTGTGGTTACGCGCCGCCAACGTCACGGCCCCTTTGGCTTGCTTGCCTATTTTTCCCTCGGGCAATTGGCGGGCGTTCAGCATCTCCAGCAAAGCAGGGCTGCATTTCCCCTCGCGCACCGCATTCAACATGGCAATAAAATCCACCTCTTTTTGGCGGAAAATATGAGTAAATTTCAGGGTATGAAACGCCCCCCGCGTCCACGCTTCCGTGGCAAAAAAGAAGGGGTGGGCATAATGGCTGCTAAACACATCGCCCTCCTCACGCCGCACCACGGGCGGCAGCTGGCACAAATCACCCATCAGCACCACTTGCACGCCGCCAAAGGGCAGTTTTTTGCTTTTGCCATAGTGGCGCAGCACGCGGTCCATCATGTCAAACACATCGGCGCGCACCATGCTAATTTCATCAATAATCAGCACGTCTAAACTCTCAAACACTTTTTTGTTGCGTGGCTTGGGCAAAGGGGCGCCCACCTGCAATTGCGGCTTCAAGCCAAAAAAACTATGAATCGTCTGCCCACCCACATTCAACGCCGCCATGCCCGTAGGCGCCAAAATGGCATAACGCTTTTCGCCCATCAGCTTTTGCCGTAGCCATTTCAAAAAGGTACTTTTACCCGTGCCGGCACTCCCCAAAATCAGCAAATTTTCCCCCGCCATAATGCTGGCCAACGCGGTTTGGAACTCTGGCGTTACCGTCAATTTAATCCCCTTCGCACCCCCCTCGGTTGCAGGTTTTGCCACGCGCACCTCCACCACTTTTTTGGGCTTGGCATAGGTCAGCGGCTCAGGTTCGGGGTGCGCATTCACTTGTGGCTCCAGCACCCCAAGGTGCGACAGTTTCAGCACCAACGCCCGCACACTCCGCCCCAGCACGGGTGCCAAATCCACCACCTGCTGCACCTCTCCACTGTTATGTGCAGCCAGCAATGCAGCCACTTCCTCATCCACCCATGGCCGCATAAAAGGCGCAGCCTTTTCTTTATCTTCCAACAACTTATCATCATGCGCGTGCAGGAGCTTGTCCCGCGCGGCTTGCTTCAACATGTCCGTATAAGGCGGGTAAACCAGCACGTCCAAGCGCTCCAACCGCCCCTGAATCGCCCCCGTGGTACGGCCAAAGTCTGCCGCCAATTCTTTCAACGTTGCGGGCCAATCAGCCACTGCACGCCCCACCGCCGCCACCAGCCGCGCATCGTCCTCGGCCGTCCAGCGGGCACCTTTGTTGGCGGGTAAATGATCTTCCATAAAAGCATGTTACGCTATTTTGAAACAGAAATCAAAAAATATCTCGCCCCGTGTGGGGCGAGATACAAGCAGCAATGATTATGCGGTTTTCGCTTCAGCCTGTGGCACTTCCTTAAGCCCCACATAATACACAAAGGCGCGGCGAGAGGCATTTCCTTGGTTAATAAAGGCTTCCAAGTCGGTCATGTTATCGGGAAGATACAAACAGAGCACTTCGTCTCGCACATCATCGCTACCGATGATTTTCACCCCCCCCATATCAGCCCGAGCGAACGCCCAATACTCTTTCAGATGTGAGCGATGATTCTTAACCCACTCCAGCACCATCCAGCCACCTCTGGCCTCGTAACGCGCCAAATGGCCAATGGCGATTTTGAAATTGTCGTCAAACGTGGAGCCTTGCGCAAAAGCATTTTCACGATCTTGAGGGGAAAGCGCATGCACGCCATGAATAAGGCTGGTGATGTGAAAATCATTGGTCTCATCGCCATAAGTACGAAGCGAGACCCTAACAGGTTCCCAATGACAAGGACGTAGTTCCATGTTGTTTCCTTTGCAAACGAAAAAGTTGTTCGAGCGGATGCTCCCCCTCTCTCTAATTTAAACGTATACACATTGCAAATGATTTTTTCACAACCGCGTAATTTTACGCTGAAACTTTTGTGCAAGTAAGCTACACTTTGCGCAGAAAAGGTAAACAACAAACTTGCATACAAAACGCCACCCGCGCCCGCTTTGGTTCCGCTTTGTTGCGGTATATTTTCTGTTATCTTTCAGCCTGTTAGGTTGCAGCGCCGATTCCGAGCCGAAAGTTTACCCATTCACACAACCTCTTGAAACTTCAAGCCATTTAACCAACACCCGCGCTTACCTCACCGCCGCCGTGGCCGAGCAACGCGGCGCCCACACCATGGCTGGCCAACAGTACCTTAAAGCCCTCACCGAGGTGCCCGACAACCTGATTTTACGTCAAAAATCATATGGTTACGCCCTCGCCAGCGGCGATATGGATACCGCCATTCGCTTGGCCAAAACCTTTACCCCCACCACCGCGCCCGATGGCGTGACTTGGCTGCTTTTGTCTTTAGATTCAATGCGTTCGCGCGATTTTAAAGCCGCCAAAGCGCACCTAGAACGCGCCCGCGAACAAACCCCAAAACTCCTACATTTTCAAACACTTGAAACAATCATTGATTTGGCCGCAGGCAACACCACCGCGCTGGAAAAACTTGAAAAGTTCAATACTCACAATAGTTTAGAGAGCAGAAAACAGTACATGCTGGGGCGCCTTAAAGCCCATATGGGCGATGCCGCAGGGGCACTGGCCGCTTATGAAACCGCGCAAAAAATAGAGCCGTCGTCACTGTTTATCGCCCTAGATCTTGGTGAAGCCCTTGAAAGAAAAGGGGAAATTAAAGCCGCCTACGCCGTGTATGACGCCTTTATGGCCGCCAACCCCGAAGGCGAATTGCTACAACATGTGTTCGACCGCCACAAACAAGAAAAGCCATTAACCCCTTATAAAAAAACAACTTTAGAGCAAGAAGCCGCCGCCGTGATGTTCGATTTTGGTCTGCTCATGTGGGCTCAACGCCTCGACATTGCCGCCAAACAAATGGTGAATATGGCGGAATGGCTCGATAATTCCAGCGAACGCGCGGCTTTTGTGCGTTTTTACAGCGGCATGTTGGAAGAAGCCGCAGGCCGCACGGCCGAGGCCAGCCGCATTTACATGAGCCTGCCTGAGCAAGGCCCAGCTTGGCTTTCGGGCCAAATGCGTGTGGTGCGCACGTTGGTGGACACACAAGAATACGCCGCCGCCATTAGCCTATTGCAACAGTTGCAAACCCTTTACCCTGCCAAAACCAGCCTGCTGCAAACGCTGGCTCAGGTGTATTACGATAACGACGATTTCCCTAATGCCACAAAGACTTACACCACTTTATTTGCCGCATTGGAAGAGGAGAAAAAAGCCAACCCCACCGCCAATTTTGCGGCCGAAGAAGTGCAGTTGCTGTTTGCCCGTGGCGCCAGTTTTGAGCGCATGAACAAGTTTGACAAAGCCAGCGCTGACCTTGAAAAAGCGTTGGCGTTGAACCCCGATAACCCTACGATTCTCAACTACTTAGGCTATATGTGGCTCGATACCGACACCAACATCGACAAAGCCTTTGCCTATGTGGCCAAGGCAGCGTTGCTGAATCCGGGCGATGGCGCGGTGCTGGATTCGCTCGGCTGGGGCTATTACAAAAAAGGCGATTACGCCAAAGCCTTGTTATATTTAGAAAAAGCCGTGACACTTATTCCCAACGACCCCTCGGTTTTAGAGCACTTGGGCGACACCCATAAAAAGCTGGGCGACCCCGAAAAAGCCCAGCAATATTGGCAAAAAGCGTGGGACAACAACCCCACTGGCAAGCGCGAGCGCAACCGTTTGGCCGATAAGCTGGGAAAGTAGCCTGCCCCCTGTGGTGCAGGGTGGCATTTCCTGAATAACCCTTCAATTTATATAGCTAGTTGCGTATTCTTTCATACGCAACTAGCTATGGCTGCACACTGTTGTGCAGCCCGCGCATGGCAGGCTGTGCTTGGCTTTGCCAAGCCTCAGCCGAATGCAGCGTGTTGAGTGATTTGTATAACAAATTATTCAACTAACCATAAGACAATTTGTGTTTCCTGAGACACACCAGAAATACGCAAATCTCCCCCCCCCCTTGCAGTTCCAAATGAGCTTTGCCATTATACTCAAAACAATAAGGACATCCGTTATGAGCATCACCAACGCCAAAAAATTTTATGCCGCCACTTTAGCCGTTTCGGCCTGTACCTGCTTGGGGTTTTACTTGGTCACGCAATTAAAAGGCGAAAGCCATAACGCCGCGGCAATTTTAAAAGACATTTCTGTGATTACCCAACGCCACATGGAAGGCGACATGATGCACGACGCCATGCGCGGCGATGTGATGAGCGCCATTGTAGCGGTAAACCGCCCTGATTTGGTGGATTTGGAGCAATTGAAACTAGACGCCAAAGAGCATGGCGAAAACTTTTTAAGCAATATTGGAGAAAACCGTCAAGAAGCCCTGCCACCCCAAATTGCCGCCAGCTTAGAAGCGTTGATGGGCGATATTAACACCTATGCCACCTCGGTGAGCGATGCTGTGGCGGAAGTGGCCACAACCCAGCAAGTATCGGCCGATAAAATTGCGGCGTTTGAAAAGGCTTTTGGCGCTGTAGAAGAAGGTATGGAAAGCATTTCTGAACAGCTCAACACTTGGGCCAATGATACCGAAAAAGAGATTGTGGGCCACCTTGATCAATCGGCTTTTTTCACGATGTTGATTACAGGAATTTCGTTACTCATCACATTGATTTTGCCTGTATTTGGGTTGTTTTTTGTGTTCCGCCCCCAGCAACGCGTGCTGGCTATTTTTGAGGGTAAAGTGCAACAGGCTATTCATACCTTTGATACCAAAGCGGGGGACGTGGAGCGCATGGCTACTGGTTTGGTGAGCCAAATGGAAATATCGGCCGATGTGGCCAACGGGGTAAACGAAACCGTACAAAACACCAGCCAAAACACCACCGCTGTGGCTGCTGCAGCTGAAGAAATGAGCATGACCTTGGGCGAAATTACCAGCCAAGTGCGGCAAGCGCAGGAGTCTGTCACAACGACCGTGAAAGATTTAGAAGGCTCACGCGCCATTTCTGAACAGCTACAAAGCAGCACCAAAAATGTGCAAGGCGTGGTTTCGATTATTAACGATGTGGCTGACCAAATTAACTTGCTGGCTTTGAATGCCAGCATTGAAGCTGCACGCGCTGGCGAGGCCGGTCGTGGCTTTGCCGTGGTGGCCGATGAAGTGAAAAAATTGGCCACGCAAACCCAGCGTTCGTCGCAGGAAATTATTAACCAAATTGGCCAGATTTCTGCAGTATCTAATAAGGTGACTGAGGTGATGAC
>JBAQUW010000019.1:0-1821 GCA_049297755.1 Alphaproteobacteria bacterium | reverse complement strand
GGTGAGGGCAGCTTCCACCTCAGCTGCGCCATGGCCCGTAATGGCAATCATGCGTTCGGGGTTCAGTGCATGCACCGAGTCGGCCACATGCAACACCATGGCACGGCCTGCCAACGGGTGCAGCACTTTGGGGAGCACACTCTTCATGCGCGTGCCTTTGCCAGCGGCTAAAATCACAACAGCTAAAGCTTCTGCGGGCATCAATTTTTTCATCGTCTTCCTTACTCTAAAATGGGTTCTTCTACCACAATGGGCAGTTGTTTACGCTTCAGGCCAATGGCGGTCAAGTCACTTTGGCTCGCAATCCATACGGCCAACAAAAATTCCACGGTAAAAATCAGCCACATCACCACAATAAACTGGGTTTTGCTGGTTTTGTGGTTGAAGAGGTAACGCGCCAAAAACAAGGCAGGGAAACCCCCAATCGCCGCCAAAATAAAAATGGTGCTTTCAGGTGTGCGCCCAAACCCACCAAACTTGGCCGCCAATTTATCTTTTCCCATCACGCCAAACAGCGTGGTGTTGATGCTGAGCAACCACGACACCAGCGGCGGAAAATGGGCATATTCATTCCCCACAAACACCCCCGCCAACACTACAGCGGTGGTCAAAATCAGCGAGAGGGCCTTGGTTGCAACCATGCGTGCACCTTACCACAGCTTTGCCTGCAGCAAAAGCGGTGCGAAATTGCCGCAGGGGGTGTGCTAAACGCAGCGGGGTAGGGGGGTGTTTTGCAGGTAAGTGTTGGGTTTTGTGGGCGGGTTGTCTAAGGTAAAGGGTATGAAGTTGTGCCGTTATTTTTGGTTTGTCGCGCTGGTGCTTATGGCCGCTATCTTGGCTGCGCCTACGCTGTGGGCAGAAGATGTGACCGAAGACGCCGCCCACCAAGCCTATCAGCAAGCAGTGGAAAGTTACAGCAAGCTGCCCCCGCAAGCGCTCGAGCCTGCCGAAGCTGTGCCTGCGGTACCGCAAGTCACCACCTCGTTCAGTATGGATGATGACAATGCCTTGGGCGAAGATTTAATTGAACAATACGGTGCCGATGCCCACTACATGGACGGTATCAAGCAGCGTGAGGTGGATTTGTCGGCGCTGGCGGTCAAGGTTAATTTTGAAGATGTGCGGCTAGAAGATGCCATGGGTATGGTGGTGAACGATTTGGCCGAACAGTCCGGCGTGTGGCGCATCAAGTGGCGCTTAAAGCCCGAGCACGACCATTTGAAAGATGAACGTGTGAACTTGATTGCCGAATCCAACTTTGGCGATTTTGTTACCTACCTGACAGACCGTGTGCGCAACATGACGGGCGTGCAATTGTTCATTTCTGTGTTTAACGAATCACGCGTGATCGTGATTTCCGATACCTTTAACTGATGAGAGGCATGCCATGACAACCCCACCACGCCACCGCAAATCTTACCTGCCCCACTTGCTCCTCATGGCACTCATGGCCAGTTGCTCGCATTATTATCAAGACGAAGTGCGTGCCCCGTCTGAGCAGGAATTGGTCGACGCCAAAACGGGCAAAGACCTGAAGCCCCGTAGCTTCCTGCGCGAAGGTGTCTTTCACATGCAGCGCGTGCAGCACGGCAGCTTGGTGCGGGTGAAAGATAATATTCGGCTGAAAAAGCCCGACCTACCCCCCTTCGATGTGGCCTATATCTCGCGCGATATTGAAGATGTGTTGTTGGAATTGGCCAATGCGAGCGGCGAATCGATTGTGATTCCCGACGGCCTCAAAGACCATAAAGTAACGCTGGTGCACAGCGGCGCTAACTTCCAAAATATGTTGGAACTGGTGCTGGGCAAAGCTGGCTACCA
>JBAQUW010000018.1:0-2845 GCA_049297755.1 Alphaproteobacteria bacterium | reverse complement strand
CCTTTCGTCCCAAAACGTCTAATGTTCCGAGACTGATAGCATGAGGGTGTTTACCCCACGGACAAGCGATGTGGAACACACCTGCTTGAGGGTATTCCCAAACATAATATTCATTCATTACTTTTCTCTAGGTTTGAGCCAAACGGGAGCCCTGCGGGTGCAGGGGGTTGGTAGGACACCTGATATAGGGTGGGAGTGGGGGTTTTGCAAGGGGGTGGGAATTAAAACGCCGTTTCCCCCGCCTTGCTTGAGCGGGGGTCTTGCTAGGGCGGTTCTATCGGCTGGAGTAGTGCGAAGGAGATCCCCGATCGAGTCGGGGAAAACCGCGTTATGGCGAGATGCCTGCGCCTTTAGCACTCTCACTTCTATTCTGCTAAAAAACACTTGCGTTAGGTAAAAATATAGGTAAAGTGTGCTCTCGTCACACTGCGTGACCATTCCAAAAACCAAAGAACATGGAGAATAAACATGGCTGATTACAGCAAAAAAATTCGCCCCCTGCACGACCGTGTGGTGGTGAAGCGTTTAGACGCCGAAGAGCGCACCAAAAGTGGCATTATTATCCCTGACACCGCCAAAGAAAAACCCCAGCAGGGCCTGATTGTGGCCGTGGGCGAAGGCAAATGGGATGAAGATGGCGAGAAGCGCATCCCCCTCGACGTGAAAGTGGGCGACAAAGTGTTGTTCGCCAAATGGGGCAGCAACGAGATTAAGCTAGACGGCGAAGAGTTGCTGGTGATGAAAGAAGACGACATCATCGCGATTATGGCCAACTAATTACATTTATATATAAAGGAGATTATATCATGGCTGCTAAAGATATTCGGTTTAGTGACGATGCCCGCGCCAAAATGCTGGTGGGTGTGAACATTCTGGCCAATGCCGTAAAGGCCACACTGGGGCCAAAAGGCCGTAACGTGGTGCTGGATAAAAGCTTCGGCGCCCCCCGCATTACCAAAGACGGTGTGAGTGTGGCGAAGGAGATTACGCTCTCTGACAAATTCGAGAACATGGGCGCCCAAATGGTGCGTGAAGTGGCCAGCCGCACGGCTGATTTGGCCGGTGATGGCACGACGACGGCCACCGTTTTGGCCCAATGCATCATCACCGAAGGCATGAAGGCCGTGGCCGCCGGCATGAACCCCATGGACGTGAAGCGCGGCATTGATACCGCCGTGGCCAGCGTGGTGGACAGCCTGAAAAAGCAAATGAAGCCCGTGAAAGGTAAAATTGAAATCGCCCAAGTGGCCACCATTTCGGCCAACGGTGATGCCAGCATTGGCGACATTATTGCCGAAGCCATGGACGTGGTAGGCAAAGAAGGCGTGATTACTGTGGAAGAAGCCAAAGGCTTGGAAACCGAGCTGGAGACCGTGAAAGGCATGCAGTTCGACCGTGGATATTTGAGCCCTTACTTCATTACCAATGCCGAGAAAATGCAGGTGGAAATGAAGAGCCCTTTCATTCTCATCACCGACAAAAAACTGAGCAACCTTGAGCATTTATTGCCCATTTTGGAACCCATTGCCCAAGGTGGCCGTGAGCTGCTGATTATTGCGGAAGATGTGGAAGGCCAAGCCTTGGCGACCTTGGTTGTCAACAAACTGCGCGGTGGCCTGAAAGTAGCCGCGGTGAAGGCCCCTGCCTTTGGCGACCGCAGAAAAGCCATGTTGGAAGACATTGCCATTTTGACCGGCGGCACCATGATTAGTGACGACACCGGCATGAGCTTGGAAACCTTGCAACTGAGCCAAATGGGGACAGCCGGTACGGTGACCATCACCAAAGACCACACCACCATTGTGGACGGTGCAGGCGATAAGAAAGTGGTGGAAGCCCGTGTGGCGCAAATCCGCGCGCAAGTGGAAGAAACCACCAGCGATTACGACCGTGAAAAACTGCAAGAACGCTTGGCCAAATTGGCTGGCGGCGTGGCCGTGATTAAAGTGGGCGGCGCTTCTGAAATGGAAGTGAAAGAGAAAAAAGACCGCATTGACGATGCACTTGCCGCCACCCGTGCTGCCGTGGAAGAAGGTGTGGTGGCAGGCGGCGGTGTTGCCCTGCTGCGTTGCCTGAAAGCGCTGGAAGGCATGAAGCTGGACAACCGCGACCAACAAGTGGGCGTGGATATTATCCGCCGCACGTTGGAAAGCCCCATCCGCACCATCGCCAGCAATGCGGGCGAAGATGGCGCCGTGGTTGCCGGTAAAGTGAAAGAAGGCAAAGATGCCAGCTTTGGCTACAATGCCGCCACGGGCGAGTATGTGGATATGATCAAAGCGGGGATCATCGACCCCACCAAAGTGGTGCGCACTGCCCTGCAAGACGCGGCCAGCGTGGGTGGCCTGATGATTACCACCGAGGTGATGATTACCGATAAGCCTGACGATAACAAAGCTTCTCCTGCCGCTGGCGGCATGGGTGGCATGGGCGGTATGGGGGGCATGGATTACTAGGGCCAACATCTACGCCAATACCAAGCCCCGCACTGCGGGGCTTGGTTTATGCATTGATGGTTCCTATAAAATCTACCGACTACTGGATTCCCGCCTCCGCGGGAATGACGGCGCTTCGCTTATAGCATGGTGCTATAGCTAAGCCTCCATATATCGCGTACAAGCAACGCGATATATGGAGGCAGACGCTGCGTTCGGAAAAGCACGGCAAAGCCGCACTTTTCCTGCCACGCGCGGGCTGCACAGCAGTGTGCAGCCATAGCTAAACCCGTAATAAGTGTTTACGTGTTTAGCTATATCATCCCAGCCCCAACCTGTTCTGGAGTAAACACCAGCAAAACCCCAGCGGTATTTCAGCGGAATGGCGATGTACTTTTTGGTACAAATCG
>JBAQUW010000017.1:0-4802 GCA_049297755.1 Alphaproteobacteria bacterium | reverse complement strand
GCCTTACAAGCAATCGCAGAAGCACAACGCGCAGAAGCCCCAGCAGAAACTCTCAAACCCGCCCCCCAAGCTGGCAAAAAAGCACCTGCACCCATGCCTGTTGGCGCCGCAGCCCCTACGCGCACGCAGGGCTGGAATACCACGACAACAGGGCCTGCCGCCCCAGAGCCCACCAAAGCCCCAGCTGCACCTAAAGCCCCCGCAGCCCCAAACTGGACAGCTACCGTTAAACCCGCAGCCCCCACCACGGCAGCACCAACCGCACAGCCAGCCAAACCGCGCAGACCAAAAGTTGATTATAGTTCTAGCGGATATGGCTTTGGTGTTGGCCAAAAGCCCAAAGGGTTTGATCATTCTCCCTTCGACCAATAGCATTCCCCTTTCTTCTTTTTGCAAGCTGCCGTATAGTGCTGGCTTAGGGAAGAAGACGGAGAACAATGCCCCCACTATCCAGCATATTCAAAGCCGCGCAGCAGCAGGAAATTCTGCTGGCCGTAGGCGTGGTGATGCTGATTGTGATGTTCTTTGTGCCCCTGCCCCCCATGATATTGGACGTGCTGATTGCCCTCAACATTAGCGCTGGCCTCATGATTTTGCTCACCGTGCTGTTCATTAACAGGGCGCTCGAGTTTACGGCGTTTCCTATGCTGTTGCTCATCACCACCACCTTCCGCTTGGGGCTGAACATCAGCTCCACCCGCCTGATTTTGTCGGACGGCCATAAAAGCGAAGATGCCGCGGGCGATATTATTGCCGCCTTTGGCGAAGTGATTATGGGCGGTAATTTTGTGATTGGTATTATCATCTTTCTCATTCTCATCATCGTCAACTTTGTGGTGATTACCAAGGGTTCTGGCCGTATTGCCGAAGTAGCCGCCCGCTTTACGTTAGACAGTTTGCCCGGTAAGCAAATGGCCATTGATGCCGACTTGAACAGCGGCCTGATTACCGAAGATATTGCCCGCCAACGCCGCAAAGATTTAGAAACCGAAACAGGCTTTTATGGGGCCATGGACGGTGCCAGCAAATTTGTGCGCGGCGATGCCGTGGCGGGGCTGATTATTACCGGCCTCAACATTGTGGTGGGCATTATTGTGGGCACGGCGCAACACGATATGACCATGATGGAAGCCGCCAACCGCTATGTGTTGCTCACAGTGGGTGACGGCTTAGTGGCGTATATTCCCGCCCTCACTATCTCCATCGCCGCTGGTATTTTGGTGACCAAAAGCGGCACGACGGATACCGCGGGCCAAGTGCTGTTCACCCAATTGGCGCAAGACGAAAAAGCCCTGATGGTGGCGGCAGGGCTCATTTTTATGGTGACGTTTCTACCAGGTATGCCCACGACACCATTTTTGTTGTTGGCCGTGGGTTTGGCTGTCACCGCGGGTTATGCGTGGCGCGCCAAGCAAAAGCCGAAGGTAGACCCCATCAAAGAAGCGGAAGAAAAAGCCAAAGCCGAGATTGCGCAAAAACCGCAAGAAGAACCCATTGCCAGCATTTTGCATATTGATACCCTGCGGCTGGAATTGGGCTACGGTTTATTGGGCATGATTGACGAAACGCGCGGCGGCCGTTTAACCGACCAAATCAAGGGTATGCGCCGCCAAATGGCCAAGGATATTGGCTTTGTGGTGCCCAGCTTGCGCATTCAAGACAACATGCAATTGAAGCCCGGCGAGTATGTGATTTCCATTAAAGATATTGAAGCGGGCCGCGGCATGTTGGAACCCGGCAAGTTGATGGCCATGGACCCCACAGGCGGCGGTTTGCCTAAGCTTGCGGGCACGGCCACCACCGAACCCACCTTTGGTTTGCCCGCCATTTGGATTGATGAAGGCCGTAAGGAAGATGCGACTTTCAATGGTTATACCGTGGTGGATAATGCCACCGTGATTGTGACGCATCTGACGGAAGTGGTGAAAGACAACATGCCAGAACTGTTGACCAGAGCCGAAGTTGAGAAGTTATTGGCCGAATTGGAAGGCACCCACGGCAAGCTGATTAAAGACTTGGTGGGCGAAAAAGTACCGCTGGGCATTTTGCAAAAAGTGCTGCAGAATTTGTTGGCAGAACGCGTGAGTATCCGCGACCTTCCCACCATTATTGAAGCCCTTGGCGACCACGCGGGCGTGCGCAATATGGCCACCCTGACTGAGCTGGTGCGCAGCCGCTTAAGCCGCCAAATCTCTTTACAATACAGTGGATTAGATGGGGTTATCAGCATTGTTGCCCTGTCGGCTGGGTGGGAAAAAGAGTTTGGCAGCAGTATCCTTACCCAAGGGGAGGAAAAACAGTTGGCTATGGCGCCAGAAAAGGTGCAGTCCTTCCTCCGCACTGCTCGCGAAGTATTTGAAAAACAATTACTTTCTGGCGTTCAGCCTATTCTGCTCACCAGCCCTGCCGTGCGGCCTTTTGCCCGCCTGTTGCTGGAGCGGAGCCTGCCCACCGTGGGCGTGCTCTCGCAAAACGAGCTTTCTGCCCGCGCCAAAATTAAAACTGTGGGCACGGTCTAAGCTTTTGATTTTTAACAAACTGTAAACTTTCGGCTTCCCATCGGCTCTTTACAAATAAACTATTGAAGTAATGAGGGTATTTTTAGGCCAAACTGCGGCTTGGGGGCGGGCGCAGGTCTGGGGCATATTGCGGCAAAGTGGCGTGGCGTTCTGCAGGGCGATATGCCTATTTTTTGGGCAGAACGCCTCTTCACTCTCTTTCTGTCTCTTTTTGCATACATTGCAAATATCTGAGGCTATTTTCATAGCATCATTTTCTATTTGCTTTTTGCACGGCTAAAACGTATACACCAAAGTGTTACCCACCGCCATTGCAGTTGCAATGGCTAGACCTTTTGAAAGGAACTCTCCAATGGCGACAGCGATTGAATATGGCTTGATGTCCGCGCTGGTTGGCGTGGTCATTATTGCGGGCGTAACTGCTATTTCTACCCCTGAAACACCACCGCAAGCGCAGCAGGCCCGTGCACCCCAACCCTTTACACCCTCCTATCGGCGTGACCCGCGCACGGGGGTGTGCGCGATGACATGGTATGGCTATGGTAGCTACACAACTGGCGGGCCTGTGGCCTGCACGCCAGAGATTTTGGCGCTGGTGCCGGCGCATGAACGGCCGGCCAAGTTGGCAGAATAACGGCGAAAGCGCTCCCCTTGGGGGCGCTTTTTTGTGGCCAATTTTAGCACGGCTTTTGGCACAGTTTCTGCAACAGTTGGGCTATGGACGCAGGGATTCACATTTTGTCATCGCGCTTATTGGGGCAGCAACAACAGCTGACCACCATTGCCGACAACATGGCCAACTTGAACACCCATGGATTTAAGCGGTTGATGTACGATTTTGAAGAAGTTTCTGCCCGCAAAGAAGGACAACAGATTGGCGACTACACCAAAGGCATAGGTGTTGTGATAGACCACACCGACGGCCCCTTGGAAAACACCGATAACCCGCTGGATATGGCCATTGTGGGCGATGCCTACTTTGCCGTGGAAGGGTTTGGCGGCCAAGTGAATTACACCCGTAACGGCCACTTTACCACCGATGCCAATGGCACGTTGGTGGATGTGTATCAGCGCCCTGTGTTGGATAACAGCGGCGCGCGTATTTTGATTCCGCTCGACGCCAAAAGCATTACCGTAACTCCCGATGGTGCCATGGCCACCGACCAAGGCTTGCTCACCAATTTAGGGCTCTACACCTTCAGCACCGCTGATAAGCGCCAACTGCAACGCATGGGCAGCGCAGGGTTTAGCCCGCCAGAAGGTGTGGCCGCCGAACCCGCCATAGACGTAAGCGTGCTACAAGGCAAAATTGAAGGCAGCAACGTGAACGCCATTGCCGAAACCGTGCGCCTGCAAGAGATGAGCAAAGCCTACCAAACTACCCTGAAAAGCGTGCGCAGCATTGAAGATTTGGAGCAGCGGGCGGTGCGGACGCTCTCGGCCATGCCGAATTAACAAACAATCATATTAAGTAAGGTTATTACCTGTGCTTGATTTTATTTAGTATATTTATCAATAACTTAATAAAAAAGTCAGGATTGGTGCAGCGCAAAAATGCGCAAGCGACAGCATAAGGCATGTGGAGAAAACCCATGCTGACCATAACCCGCCATGCCGAAGAGAAACTACAGGCCGCCCTTGGCCAAATACGTGGCGAGAGCTTGGCATGGCGTGCGGTGTACTTCTATTTTGGGACAGGAACCCTAAGCGCTGATGACTTAGCCCAACAGCCCGACCGCGTGGTGCCACTGATGCGCACGGTGATTACCGATGACTCGGCCAAACTGTTTTTCCTGACCGATGGCGACATGGTGTTGCTGGTGGCAGGTACGCGGAAAGAACAGTTGGACGCCGCCTGCGCCCTGCTGCACCGCCTGTACCCCGATAGCAACGGCCAGCGCAACGCTGCCATGCTGCTGGATTTAAGCGCTGAATTTAACAAGCTGGCCAGCATGGTCGATACCAAAGTGAACACTTTGCGTGCCCGTACTGATGCTGAAAAAGCTGCGGCTGAAGCCGCCCGCGCCGCAATACGCCTAGACCCTGCCGTGGCAAAGGAAAGCCTAGCCCGCCGCGCCAGCCGCAAAGGGTTGACCATTCTGTTGGTGGAAGATGACCCTTTTACCCAACAATTGGTGGGGAACGTGCTGAAAGATTTTACCATTCTCCGTGCGACCGATGGCCTTGATGCCGTAGAAACTTACATGCTGAATGCGCCAGATTTGGTGTTTCTGGATATTGGTTTACCCACCATGAGTGGCCACGAGGTGCTGACCAATATGC
>JBAQUW010000016.1:0-9895 GCA_049297755.1 Alphaproteobacteria bacterium | reverse complement strand
CAGCAACACACTCTCCCGTTTTTCAACGCTCACCACGGAGATTGACCATGGGCTTTGGTTTCGTTATCCACCAATCCATCACTGCTGAAACCTTTGTGGCCGATGCCACTTACCAATTCAGCCGTTTGTGCCTGCCGCAAGGCTGGCGGGAAGATATCATTCCCGTGACTGAAAGCGACACGGTGCTGTTCTATCTCCTGTCCATCCCCGCCATGCGCATGTTGGATGAGCAGGCGGCAGACGAAAGCATGTACCGCCACTATTTGCGGGTGCATGATGCTCAGGAAGACGCCGCTCCCTCTATCTTGACTATGGGTATCGCCGAGTCAGGCATGGCCGATGTATTGCCACGCATGCGTAAACGCCGCGATGAGCTAGCCACGCAGCAACATGCACTACGCACAGGATACTTCTATCTTCCTGGTCAAGGCTTTTTGGGGGGTAGCTTGGTGGTTTCGCCCGATGTGCATGCGTGGTTCAAACCTCGTATCATGGCGTTTATCTTGGCGTCCGATGACGATGATTGGTATCGCCGCGCCATGGGGGTAGATACCCGCAAACGCGCCTAAGCAGAAAGCCGCCCTTACGGGCGGCTTTTTTGCTTGCAATTTAAAGCACTTAAGTATACCAAAGCAGCAAAGCAACTGCTGACTTTACCTTTTATCATCCCCTCCCTTTGATCAGGAGTAAGCACATGTCTGCAAAAACTGGTGTCCCTGTCCGCTATACGGGCTATGCCCAAGCAGACGACGTTGAGTATGTGGAAATGGTAGGCTGTTACCAGTTAACCACCCTCACCGCAGAAGAGTTTCTTCGTGAAAAAAATGCTCCGCCAGCTGAGCAACGCTATACTGCAGGTTGGTTGGTGGAAAACCCCAATGACCAAATGCACGCAGAGCAACAGCTAGGCATAAACTGCCTTGGGCCACAACTGTACGCCGATGGCTGGTGTAACACCGTTTCGCACCTTTCAGACAAAAATGGCCGGCGTTTCAAAGTGCTGGTCAAAGAGTCTCAACGCGTGGGAACGATGATGACCATGCTGCCCACCCGCTACGACATTCAACTTTTGCCATCGTCTGCATAACAGCCAAAGCCGCCCTTACGGGCGGCTTTTTTGCGGCAAGGTTCAGGCTTACGCGCTGAAGCCGGTGCCTTTGGTCACTTGCGCCGTTACATCGGTTGCCAGTTCGGCATTGCGCATTTGCTGCAGCAATTTGCCGGTACCAGCGGGGATAAGGCGACCCACGATGACGTTTTCTTTCAACCCGTTCAGGTCGTCGATACGGCCAAGGGTGGCGGCTTCGGTCAGCACTTTGGTCGTTTCTTGGAACGACGCTGCGCTGATGAAGCTGCGGGTGGTCAAGCTGGCCTTGGTGATACCTTGCAAGTAAGGTTCCCACACCGCAGGATTGCGGCCTTTGGCAATCAGCTTCACATTTTCCTCTTCTACCTCAGCGGCATCGGCCAGTTCACCGTTCACAAAGGTGCTTTCCCCTGGGTTGGTGACCAGCGCTTTTTGCATCATCTGGCGGATAATCACCTCGATGTGCTTGTCGCTGATACCTACACCCTGCAAGCGGTACACACCTTGGATTTCGGTAATCATGTACTCGGCCAAGCCTTGTACACCTTGTGCTTTGAGGATGTCGCGCGGGTCAATGGCACCTTCCACCAGCATTTCGCCCGCTTTGATGAAGTCGCCATCGCGCACGTTCAAGTGCACGCCTTTGGGCACCATGTACTCGCGCTCTTCTGCCGTACCATTTTCACCTTTGCTAGCCACGAGAATGCGACGCTTGCCTTTGAGGTCTTTGCCAAAGCTTACGGTACCGTCCATCTCGTTAATAATGGCAGATTCCTTAGGCTTGCGGGCTTCGAACAGTTCAGCCACGCGGGGCAGACCACCCGTAATGTCTTTCGACTTCAGGGCTTCCTTCGGCATACGGGCAATCACGTCACCCGCTTTGACTTCGGCACCATCGTCGATGGACAAAATACCACCGACAGGCAATGCGTAAATGGCCTGTGCGCCGTTAGGGAGGGTCACCACTTTGCCTTTGTTATCCATCAGCAACATGGCAGGTTTCAGGTCGGCACCACGGGGGTTAGACTTCCAGTCAATCACCACACGGCTGGACATACCTGAGGTTTCGTCCACGCGTTCAGTGACCGAAATACCTTCTTTCAAGTCCATGAACTGCAGGCGGCCACTGGTTTCCACGATGATTGGCGTGGTGTAAGGATCCCAATCGGCCAACACAGTACCTTTAGAGACTTTGGCACCATCTTTCACGCGCACCACCGCACCGTAAGGCAGTTTGTGGCGTTCGCGTTCGCGGTCATTGGCGTCAAACAACACAGCTTCAGCGTTGCGGCTCATCACCACAGCATGTTTTTCCGAGTTGGTTACAGTCACCAAGTTTTCCAGTTTAATGGCACCATCGCGGCTGGCTTCTGCCTTGCTGGTGGCCGTACCTGCTGCCGCAGCACCCCCAATGTGGAAGGTCCGCATGGTCAGCTGAGTACCAGGCTCACCAATCGACTGAGCAGCAATCACACCCACGGCTTCGCCAATGCTCACCGCAATGCTGCGGGCCATGTCGCGGCCATAACAGGCTACGCACAAGCCTTCTTTGGCTTGGCAAGTCAGCGGGCTACGCATCGACACTTTCTCGATACCGGCTTTCTCAATTTTGGCCACCAAATCTTCGTCGATGATGGTGTTACGGCTGCAAATGATGTCGCCAGTGAGGGGGTTGATCACATCCAACGCCGCAGTACGGCCCAGAATGCGCTCGCCCAAAGGTTCCATCACGTTGCCAGCTTCCACAATATCGGCCACCGTAATGTGCTCTTCGGTGCCGCAATCTTGCTCGGTAATCACGCAGTCTTGGGCTACGTCCACCAAACGGCGGGTCAGGTAACCTGAGTTCGCGGTTTTCAGAGCCGTATCCGACAGACCTTTACGCGCACCGTGGGTCGAAATAAAGTACTGCAACACGGTCAAGCCTTCGCGGAAGTTGGCAGTAATCGGCGTTTCAATAATCTCGCCGCTTGGTTTGGCCATCAAACCACGCATCCCGCCCAACTGACGCATCTGAGCAACGCTACCGCGTGCGCCAGAGTTCGCCATCATAAAGATGGGGTTCAGCGAAGGTTGAATGCGTTTTTCGCCTTCGAAATCAATCTCTTGGTCGGAGATGTTTTTCATCATGGCGTCTTTCACCGTATCGGTGGTGCGCTGCCAAATGTCGATGACTTTGTTGTACTTCTCACCTGCGGTAATCAAACCATCTTGGTACTGTTGCTCAAACTTCTGCACTTCGGCTTGGGCATCGGCCACCATTTTGGGTTTACCAGCAGGCACGGTCATGTCGTTTTTACCGAAGCTGAGGCCAGCTTTCGCCGCGTGGCGGAAGCCCAGTTGCATCAAGCGGTCGGCAAAAATGCAGGTCGTTTTTTGACCACACTTCAAGTACACCTCGTGAATCAACTTACCCACGTCTTTCTTGGTCATGGTTTTGTTGATCAGGGTAAAGGTGAGCTCAGGGTGCTCAGGCAAAATGCTGGCCAAGTACATACGGCCCACGCTGGTATCATACGTTTTACCTTTAAAGCGACCTTTGATGCGGGTGTGCATGCACACCGAACCGCTCATAAGCGCGTGCTCAATTTCCCCAAGGTCGGCAAAGGCTTTGCCTTCGCCTTTTTCGCCATAACGGGCAACCGAGAGCCAGTACAGACCCAAAATCATATCCTGAGAAGGCACAATAATAGGTTTGCCGCTGGCGGGTGAGAGGATGTTGTTGGTCGACATCATCAGCACGCGGGCTTCAATTTGCGCTTCCAGAGAGAGCGGAATGTGCACGGCCATTTGGTCACCGTCAAAGTCGGCGTTAAAGGCGGTACATACCAGTGGGTGCAATTGAATGGCTTTACCTTCAATCAGCTTGGGTTCAAACGCTTGAATCCCCAAACGGTGCAACGTTGGTGCACGGTTGAGCAGCACGGGGTGCTCGCGAATCACTTCTTCCAAAGCGTCCCACACAGCATCTTCCTTTTTCTCAACCATTTTCTTGGCAGCTTTAATGGTGGTGGCCAAGCCTTTCACTTCCAAACGGTGGAAGATGAAGGGTTTGAACAATTCCAAGGCCATGAGTTTAGGCAAACCGCACTGGTGGAGCATCAAATCTGGGCCCACGGTAATCACGGAACGACCAGAGTAGTCCACGCGTTTACCCAGCAAGTTTTGACGGAAGCGACCTTGTTTGCCTTTCAGCATGTCAGACAGCGACTTGAGCGGACGACGGTTAGCACCCGTAATCACGCGGCCACGGCGACCGTTGTCGAACAACGCATCGACTGATTCTTGCAACATGCGTTTTTCGTTCCGCACGATAATTTCGGGCGCACGCAGTTCCAACAAACGCTTCAAACGGTTGTTACGGTTCACCACACGACGGTACAAATCGTTCAGGTCAGAAGTGGCAAAACGGCCTCCATCCAACGGCACCAAGGGGCGCAACTCGGGTGGCAGTACGGGAATCACGTCCATCACCATCCACTCAGGCTTGTGGCCGCTTTCCAAGAACGCATTCACCATTTTCAAGCGTTTGGCGATTTTCTTGCGCTTCATTTCCGAAGGGTCGTTCGCCAGCTCTTCCGTCATGTCGGCTTGCATTTTGGGCAAGTCCATTTCGTTGAGCAGGGTACGAATGGCTTCCGCACCAATTTGGGCAACAAAAGAATCTTCGCCGTATTGGTCTTGGGCATCCATGTACTCTTCTTCGGTGACCAATTGGCCCTTTTCCAAGGGGGTCATGCCGGGGTCAATCACCACGAAAGATTCGAAGTAGAGGATTTTCTCCAAGTCTTTCAACATCATGTCCAACAGGGCACCAATGCGGCTGGGCAGAAGTTTCAAAAACCAGATGTGCGCTACGGGTGCGGCCAGCTCAATGTGGCCCATACGTTCGCGGCGCACTTTGGTTTCAATCACTTCCACGCCGCACTTTTCGCACACAATACCGCGGTGCTTCATGCGCTTGTACTTACCGCACAAGCATTCGTAGTCCTTCACTGGGCCAAAAATACGGGCACAAAACAATCCGCCGTGCTCGGGCTTAAAGGTACGGTAGTTGATGGTTTCCGGCTTTTTCACTTCACCAAAAGACTGGGCGCGGATTTGGTCGGGCGAAGACAGGCCAATGCGAATGGCATCGAACTGCTTGGCGGGTTTGTCGTTGAAGATGTTCATCAGGTGACGCATGTGTTTGTTCTCCTTAATACTTATTTTCTACGACTTACGCTTCGCCCTGAGCTTCAAGCAAGCCCAGCGGATTCGTTGTTTCAAGCTGTGAGGCGTCAACCAATTCCACATGCATACCCAAGGCTTGAATTTCCTTGGTCAACACGTTGAACGATTCGGGGATACCCGCTTCGAAGTTGGTTTCGCCGCGCACAATGGCTTCGTACGTTTTGGTACGGCCTGACACGTCGTCGGACTTCACCGTCAGCATCTCTTGCAGGGTGTAGCTGGCGCCGTAGGCTTGCAGTGCCCACACTTCCATCTCCCCAAAACGCTGACCACCGAACTGAGCTTTACCACCCAACGGCTGCTGGGTAACCAAGCTGTATGGCCCGATTGAACGTGCGTGGATTTTCTCATCGACCAAGTGGTGCAGTTTGAGCATGTACATAATACCCACGGTGGTTTTTTGCTCGAAAGCATCGCCACTGCGGCCATCGAACAGCTGCACTTTACCGCTTTCGTCAATGCCAGCTTCTTTCAGCATGCCGTTGATGGTGGCCTCGGAAGGTCCATCGAACACTGGGCAGCTAACAGGCAAGCCTTTTTGCAGGTTGGTGGCCAATTCCAGCACTTCACCATCGGTCATGGCTTTGAGTGAGGAGGTATCGGCACCTTCTTTGTACATCTCTTCCAAGTACTTGCGCAGGCTCTTGGTATCAGGTTTTTTGGTAGATTTTGCTTCATCCAACAACACCTTCACCTTGCGGCCAATGCCAACGGCAGCCCAGCCCAAGTGGGTTTCCAAAATTTGGCCCACGTTCATACGGCTTGGCACGCCCAAGGGGTTCAGCACCATGTCAACCGAGGTGCCATCTTCCATGTATGGCATGTCTTCAATGGGGTTAACTTTAGAAATAACCCCTTTGTTACCGTGGCGGCCAGCCATTTTGTCACCAGGTTGCAGTTTACGTTTTACGGCAACGTACACTTTCACCATTTTCAGCACACCAGGAGAGAGTTCATCAGCCTGACGCACTTTGGCTTTTTTCTCATCCAAGCGCTTGGTAATGGCCTTCACGTCTTTTTCCAGTTGGGCTTGGAGTTTTTCCACGTCTTTCTGAACTTTATCGGCAGAGACGCTCACTTGCATCAGTTCCGAGAGTTTCATCTCGTCCAGTTGCTCGGCGGTAATTTCCTTACCTTTGGCCAGTTTGCCAAGTTTAGCGGCCGATTTCTCGCCCACCAACAGCTCGCACAAACGAGCGCGGGCGTCGGTTTCCAAAATGCGTTTTTCGTCCATCGCATCTTTGGTCAAGCGGGCAATTTCCATGTCCTCAATTTCCACGGTACGGGTGTCTTTTTCTGCACCGCGGCGGTTGAAGACTTTCACGCCCACAATGGTCCCAGCAAGGCCGGGAGGGCAACGGAGCGAGGTATCGCGCACATCGGCTGCTTTTTCACCAAAAATGGCGCGGAGCAGTTTTTCCTCAGGCGTCATGGGCGTTTCACCTTTGGGGGTGATTTTACCAACCAGAATGTCGCCAGGGTTCACTTCAGCACCAATGCGGATAATACCGGCATCGTCCAAGTTACGAATAGCTTCTTCACCAAGGTTAGGGATATCGCGGGTGATTTCTTCCGCACCCAGCTTGGTATCACGCGCCATGGTTTCGAACTCATCGATGTGAATCGAGGTGAAAATATCTTCACGCACAATCCGCTCCGAGATCAAGATCGAGTCCTCGTAGTTGTAACCATTCCAAGGCATGAAGGCCACCAACACGTTGCGACCCAAGGCAATTTCGCCCATGTCGGTGCTGGGGCCGTCGGCCATAATATCGCCTGCTTGTACTTTGTCGCCCACTTTCACCAGGGGTTTCTGGGTCAAACAGCTGCTTTGGTTAGAACGTTGGAACTTGGTCAGGCGGTAGATATCCACGCCCGATTGTCCAGCTTTCACCTCTTTAGCGGCGGCTTTTACCACAATACGGCCAGCGTCGACGCTTTCTACCACGCCCGCGCGTTTGGCTACGGTGGTTACACCGCTGTCACGCGCCATACGGCCTTCCATACCCGTACCTACCAAGGGGGCATCGGTGGTAATCAGCGGTACGGCTTGGCGTTGCATGTTCGAACCCATCAACGCACGGTTGGCGTCATCGTGTTCCAAGAAGGGAATCATGGCAGCAGCCACAGACACCACCTGCTTGGGCGATACGTCCATGTAGGTCACTTCGTCCTTCGGCATCAGAATGGTTTCGCCAGCTTTACGGCACACCACAAAGTCGTCTTTAAACGCACCTTTGGCATCCAGCGCCGTGTTGGCCTGCGCAATCACTTCGCGGCCTTCGGTAATGGCCGACATGTACTCGATGTCGTCGCTGACTTTGCCTTTTACCACCTTACGGTAAGGGGTTTCAATAAAGCCATATTTGTTAATGCGGGCGTAGCTAGCCAAGCTGTTAATCAAACCAATGTTCGGACCTTCAGGCGTTTCCACCGGGCAAATACGGCCATAGTGGGTAGGGTGCACGTCGCGCACTTCAAAGCCTGCACGTTCGCGGCTCAAACCACCTGGTCCAAGGGCCGACATACGGCGCTTGTGCGTCACTTCAGAAAGTGGGTTGGTTTGGTCCATAAACTGTGACAACTGCGAGCTGGCAAAGAACTCACGCAACGCCGCAGCCAAGGGGCGGCTGTTGACGAGGTCGTTTGGCATCATGGTATGGATTTCCGTGTTCCCCATGCGCTCTTTCACGCTGCGTTCCATACGCAGCAAGCCAATGCGGAATTGGTTTTCCATGAGTTCACCCACCAAACGCACGCGGCGGTTGCCCAAGTGGTCAATGTCGTCCACGCTGTCGCGGCCATCGCGAATGGCCAGCAATTGCTTCACCACTGCCACAATGTCTTCGCGGCGCAGGGTACGCAGGTCGTCGCTTACACCCTTCAAATCCAAGCGGGCGTTCATTTTCATACGGCCTACAGCAGAGAGGTCGAAGCGGTCAGCATCAAAGAACATGCCTTCGAACAACTTGGTGGCGGCGTCCACCGTGGGTGGCTCACCAGGGCGCATCACTTTGTAAACTTCAATCAGCGCTTCTTCTGGCGTATGGGTTTTATCAATGGCCAGTGTGTTGCGCACATAGCCGCCCACGGTCAGGTGGTCAATTTTCAGAATATTGATAGCTTTCAGCTTCAGCTCGCGAATTTGCTCCAGCATTTTCACGGTCACTTCTGTGCCCGCTTCGTGCAGCACTTCGCCGCTTTCTTTGTCCACCATGGCTTCAGCCAAGTAGCGGCCTACCAATTCTTCATCGGTCTGCTTCACCCACTTCACGCCATCTTCTTTGGCTTTGCGCAGAATACGACGGTTCACCTTGGTGTTGGCTTCAGCCAGCACTTTGCCGCTGTCGGCATCCACCAAATCGGTGGTAATTTTCACGCCATCGAAGAACATGGGTTCAAACGCCATGTCAAACTTGCCTTTGGCCAAGCGCACGGCTACTTTGTCGTAGTAGGCGTTCAAAATATCTTGGGTGGTGTTGCCCAGCGCGCGCAAAATCACGGTGGCGGGCAGTTTGCGGCGGCGGTCAATCCGCACATAGACGTTGTCTTTGTGGTCAAATTCAAAGTCCAACCAGCTCCCGCGGAAAGGAATAATACGGGCGCTGAACAGCAACTTGCCGCTGCTGTGAGTCGTGCCGTCGTCATGGTCGAAGAACACGCCAGGGCTACGTTGCATTTGGCTTACCACCACACGCTCTGTCCCGTTCACAATAAAGGTGCCGTTGTCAGTCATTAAAGGCACATCGCACAGGTAAACTTCTTGCTCTTTAATGTCGCGCACGGCTTTGGCGCCTGTGGCGGGGTCAGTATCCCACAGAGTCAGGCGCAAAGTGGCACGCAAGGGGGCGGCAAAAGTCATGTCGCGCATGCGGCACTCGTCCACGTCAAACTTTGGCTCTTCCAAGGCGTAGTTCACAAAATCCAGCTGCGCAATACCCGCGGTATCGTTCATGGGGAAAATACCGTTAAAGGCACCCTTGAGGGTATAGAAGGTATCGGCCGCTTGGCTCAACAAAAAGGCGTCGTAAGACTCTTTTTGTACGCCCAGCATGTTGGGCACATCAATAACAGGGTTGAGTTTACCGAAATTTTTACGGATACGTTTGCGTTCTGTGAACGACAGCGACATGTGAGAGTTCTCCTCTTTGACCGATTTGATAACGCGACAGTAGGGTTAAATCGTGTGCCAAGCAGCTGATATCCTGCCTAGCGAGGTGCGCAACTACCAGAATGACAGCAACGCAGAAGGCTGTTGAAAACCAGCCGACAGGGAACATATAGCAGGGGTAAAGCGGCTTTGCAAGGGGGGTATGTAGAAAAACTTAAAAAAAACCCCGCAAAAGCGGGGTTTGATAGACCAGTGGAACTGGATCCTCGCCTGCGCGAGGATAAGCTCAGCTAAGCTTTTCCTGCGGAAAAGCAAGCTATCGCTTACTTCATTTCCACTTTGGCGCCTACTTCTTCCAGTTTTTTCTTCATCGCTTCAGCATCGGCTTTAGCAACGCCTTCTTTCACTGGCTTGGGAGCGGCTTCTACCAGGTCTTTGGCTTCTTTCAAGCCCAAGCCGGTCAG
>JBAQUW010000015.1:0-4531 GCA_049297755.1 Alphaproteobacteria bacterium | reverse complement strand
AGGCGACAGAGGCGGCCAGCACAATGGTGCCATTTTTTTCTTGGAAGGTGGGGGTGTTCACCCAGACTTCTGGCAATAAAGGTAGCGCATGCAGGGGCTTGCGCGTCACTTTCAGCTCGGCCACAGGGTCGCTATCCCAGTTGGTATAAAGCGTGGCATCGATATTTTTAGGGTAGGTGGAGAGAATGTGCCGCACATCGCGCCCCCATGTGTATTTATTGGTGGGCACCACATAGTTATCGCGGCCATCCCAGTGGAAAATCACATCGGCCGCCACCAATAACCCCAGTGTGCCTGGTTCGGCAGCGGGCATACGGCACAGGTCGAGCAGGGGAATATGGGTGAGCGTTTGCTCGGCCAAGGCTTTGGCGTCGGGTTCGGTTTTATCGTCGGCCAAAAACAGGAAGGGGTCGGTGGGCGTGCCGTCTAATTCGCGCGGGGCAAAGAACATGAGCGCCATGTGGCGGCGGGCTTGCTCATCCGTCACATCTTGCCAGTTGTTGCCAAAAATGGGTTCGTTGGTGCCCGCGGGAATCAGTTCGGTACGGTTAAGGCCCACCACGCACAGGTCACGGAAGCGCCCACCCACGGTGCTGCCTGTGGCGGGGGTGAGTGAGGAGAAAAAGTCTTTCAATGCCATGCGTTTACCCTTGCGACAACACAATGGACACCATGTCCAACAGCATCAGCGTGCCACCCACCAACCACAACGCGGCAGAAAATGTGCTCACAAACGTGCGGTGGGTGTCGTCGAGCAATTGTTCTAAAATGTGGTAGGCGTGTTGCATGCCTTCAATCATAACATTGTTCACGCCGTCTGTCTGGTTGCCGGCGTAATTTTCTGAAACTTCTACGGGCGTCACGGCAATTTCGGGGAAGCCTGCTTTGCCCATGGCTTCGCTCATGGTGCCGCCGGTGGTGATGACGTGGTTAAAGCTTTCAATGCGGCGCTTAATGGCCAAGTTGGTAGAGAGGGCTTCCATAATCGGAATCATCTGCTTGGGGCGCACACCTGCTTTGAGCATGTAGGGGAAATACAACAGCATGTTGGTATAAGTGCGGTAAGAGAGGAAGCGGCCATACACGGGAATACGCAACAGCCATGCATGCATGAGGTACTTACCGCCTTTGCTGGTGTAAATACTATACAGCACCACAAAGGTGACAATGACCACCGCGAGTAAAATATACCATTGGCCTGCTATGGCGGTGGTCACATCCATAATACCAGCGGGAATACTGCCTAAAGGTTTGCCTTGCGCCTCGCGTAATTTGGCCATCACGGGCAGGGTGTTTAAGCCCGTGTTGAACACGCTGGCCAAGCTGAGCAGCATCATAATAAAGGGCGTGAGCAATTCGCTAAAGCCTGCTTTGGCGTTGGCAATGCGTTTGGTCTCCAAGGTGCGGAGCACATCAAACGATTGCTCCATATTGTTGGCGGCTTCCCCTGCCAAAATGGCCGCGCGGTGGAGGTCGGAGAACATAATATGTTCGGTTTCCATGGCTTTAGACAGCGGCTTACCTTGGGCCACCCGTTGGGCAATGGCGTGCAGGGCGGCGCTGACATCTTCCTTTTTCTCGTTGCGGAAGGCGCGGGCCACGGCGCGTAAACCTTCCACCGTGGTATGGCCGCACTTGAACATCATGGCCATGAGGAAGAACAGGCGCTCGCGGTCGCGCGCGCTGAGGCTATGCACCCGTGGGCCCAGTTGGGCCTTGTTGGCGGCATTGCCACTCAGGGCATCAGTGAAGGGCTTCAAGGTCTGCACTGAAAAATCTTTCTAGTTCTTCTAAGCTGGTGACACCACTTTTGACGTGGCCAAGGCCGTGGGTGAGCATATCTTTCATGCCCACTTCGCGCGCTTGGTCGCGCACCACATCAATCCAGTCGGGGCGCAGGCGGGTGCCTGTCCATACGTTGCGGGAGATTTCGCGCTTCCACAATTCCAATATTTCTTCCATGGCAATCCGGCCTTGGTAGCCACGGTAGTGGCAATGGGTACAGCCGTTGCGGTTGCGGCGGTAGAGCGGCTGGCCTTTTTGGAAGCCTACGGGGCGCACACCGTTCAGGCTATCGGCCAAGTCTTGCTCCAATTCAAACGGAATTTTGCACTTGGGGCACAAGCGCCGCACCAAACGCTGCGCCACAATGCCGCGCACGTTGCTAAAAATTTGTTCGGGTGGTACACCGCGTTGCAGCAAGCGGTCCATGGTCATAAAGCTATCATTCGCGTGCATAGTGGTGATGACCAAGTGACCCGTGTTACCTGCATCAATACAGCGGCGGGTATCTTCAGGCGAGCGCACCTCCCCAATATACATCACATCAGGGTCTAACCCCAAGGCCGCGTACATGAAGGATTCCAAGTTGAGGCCAGCCGTCAAATCTTCCTCGGTTTGAATCACGTTATCCATGCGTTCTTCAATTTGTTTTTCGTAGCTAATCACGTTTTGGCCTGGGCGCTGGCCACGGCGAATCATCAGGCGGGCTGCGGTGGATTTACCGCTACCCGTAGGCCCTGCAAACACAATCACCCCTTCTTCAAAGCGCATCAGTTGGTCGATGCCTTCAATGGTTTCTTCGCAATAGCCAAAGCCGTCCATATTGCCTTCGAACGGGCGCAGAAAACGCATGGCAATTTTGGCGGTGCCTTCAAGGGAAATCGGTTGGGTGGTATAACGAATATCAATGCTTTGGCGGTTGGTCAGGTCAAACGTCATACGGCCATAGAGTGGTTTTTTAAAGTTTTCAGCACTCACGCCCGCCATGTGGCGCAGGCGGCCGAGTACGCGGTCGTAAACTTCTGTCGGCAGGCTTACCAATTCTTCCAGTTCGTTATCAATCCGCGCCATGACGGTGGGTTTGCGGTTCAAAATTTCAATGTGCAAGTCGCTGGCATTGTTTTTGTAAGCGGTGCGGATAATTTCGTCGGTCAGGTTAATAATGGCATCGTCATTGCCCGCACTTACTTGCGCGTAGGCTTGCTCTACCAAAAATTTCAGCGAATGGCCTTCGCGCTTGCTCATGCGCTCAATGGCATTTTCAATGGCTTTGGGGCTGGCCCATACAAACTCGTGGTTGTTTTTGCGGTGACGCAGCACAATTTCGGAATGCAGGCGTTTGTTGGGCAAATCGGCTGCCGCCCAAATCACCGTGCCACGGCCAAGTTCGATGGGGCAGGTGGTGAAAAATTGCATAAAGTCGCGGTCGATGCCTTCCACTTGGTGGGGGGTGACGGCCATCATGTCTTCGTCGGAACGGACAGGAAAATCGAACGCAATGGCTTTGTAGCGGCTTTGTTGGGCGTTAGAAAGCTTGCCCGCCTTACCCAGCGCTTCAATCAGCGCTTCGGGGTCTTTTTGCACGGTGACAGGGAAATTCTGCAAATCGGCAACCGAAATCACCTTATCGGCAATCATCAGGTCAACGATATCCATGTCTTTTTCCAGTCCTTTCCCTACAGTGTTAGGCAAAAGCCACACTTTTGCACCTTTCACAATACCAGCTTTTGGCGCAAAACCAAGCGTTTAGGGTATTTATCCCCTAGGGTTGTTGCCAAAAAGTTCCATAGGGGCGGGGGCTTGTAATGTGCTGGGCAAAACCCCATATATCCGCCACGCCCTACCTTCGGGTGGGCGAAACATCTGCAACCTGCGGCTTTGCCGCACAACGCCATGGAGGATAAACATGGTGACCTTCTTTAACTGGGCACGCTGGAGTTTCCATTGGTCGGTAACGATTTTTGGGCTGGTGGCGCTCTCTGCCGTGGTTGGCTACTATGCTCTCACCTTTCATCTGGTGCCATTGGAGGTGACTCTGGTGGTGATGGCGGTGGTGGGCAGCGCGCTGCTGGCCATGCGCTTTAGCTCGCGTCACTTCAGCGGCGTCTATTATGCCGAGAGCACCTTTGGCAAACACAACCCATGGATTACCAAAATGGGGGAAATGCGCGATTTTCAGATGGCGCTGCTCTACATGTTTGTCCTGTTCGGCCCCATGGTGTTGGCCAACCACTACCAGTGGTGGAACGTGACGCTGCACGGCGGATGGACGGTCAACGGCTGGTTGAAAGGCCTGCCGCAGTATCTGCTGGCTACCGAGTGGGCGCACAAGTGGCCGTTTGCGGTGCAGAAGTTTGGCCACTGGCTGATGCTGCAGCATGTCAGCATCCGCAGCGCCTACCTGCTGCTCACCGTGCCGCTGGCCATGGCTGTCATGTTCGACGGCTCGCGCTTCGGCAAGTGGCTGTTTGCCACGCTGGCTGTGGCTTCGGCCATGGTGGGTTATGCGGCCCTGCAAACGGGCTACACCCAAGGCATGCTGGTGGCATTGGCGGGGCTGGCGCTGGCGTTGCTGGTGTTGCTCCCGCAGCGCCAGAACTGGTTGGCAATCCCCATGGTCGTGTTTTGGGGTATCGTCAACTATGCCCTCATCACGGCAGCCTTCGGCCACCAGCTGATGGTGTTCAAATAAGGCCAAAATAAGAAAAGAGGCGACCTTGCGGTCGCCTCTTTTTGCGTTGTATAGCTG
>JBAQUW010000014.1:0-10917 GCA_049297755.1 Alphaproteobacteria bacterium | reverse complement strand
GTCCAGAGGTTGCAATGGCTGAAAACGCCCAGCCACAAAAGCTTGCGCGTGGGGCGGCTATTCCTTTTTTTACCTATAACAAGGCGTTGCAACAGGTGCTCGATAACCTGCAATGCAAGTGGGTGAGCACCGCCCCCCGCCATGGGTTAGATGAACGCCAGCACTACGATTTTTTATGTACGGGCGGCAACTGGGGTACGGTGACGCTGATGTTTGATAAAGTGGCAGTCAGTAAGCCACAAAAAACTGAAGCGGTCGAGCAAGTGCGCTTGTTGTGGCGCGAGTGGGACCCCCGTGTGAACCCCGTGGCGGGAGAAGGCGATGTGGCGGCGGCCTTTGTGCGCCATGTGAACACCTATTTTGTGCCCCAAAAATATGCCATGGCGGTGCAACATGCCTTTTTGGGGGCCAAACGCAAACAGTGGCAAAACCAATATGTCACCATTCGTACCGATAACGAGCTGCGCGAAGGCTACATGCTGCATAAACTGACCATTACTGGCCGCGCGGGCGAAGTGCTGAACAACCAAAACCCGTTGCGCTATGCTCAGCCGTTGCCTCAGCAAAATGCCCCCGTTTACCCCAAGCCACCCCGCGTGCCCACCCAAGCCGAGCGCGAGGTGATTGATTGGCAGATGGAACGCCAAGCGCCACGCCCGCCTCTGTCTGCGCCTGTTGCGCCGCAAGCCCAAGAGCAGATTGAGTGGGACAGTCCTGTTGTTCCTGGGCAAACGCCTGTGTTGCCAGCGGTGGTAGAAGAAAAACCCGCAACCAGCATTATCACCCCACCCCCGATTGCCGACACGTTGGTAGAGGAGGGGGTAAAAACAGCGCCTTTGCCACCAACGCCGCCGCAAGTATCGCAACAGGCAGATGTGTTGCAACAAAAGGCTATGGTTTTGGGCACTTTTGATGAAAATGGTATTTCATGGCAAAGCCCACGCCGCAGTGTGATTTTGCCTGAGTTGCCCCGCCAGCCTGCCAAACCTGTAGAATTGCCAGCTAAGGCAGAGGTGTTTGCGCCTGTGGCTGCAGAGCCTTCTACCCCTGTTACACCCATGCCTAAAGCCACTACGTTACAGCCCGTAACACACCGCCTGCCTACGGCCAAAGAATTGCCTGAATATAAAGCCAACGTGCGTATCCGCGACGATGCCATTGAAATCAATGGTCTTTCTGCAGGGCGGCGGTTGTTGGAAACCTTGCGTCACCCTATGGCAGAAGGCACCTTTACCGATGATGTGCTGCGTCCTGCAACCTCTGGCCGCACGTTGGGCACGGCAGGCATACCTGCTTACGATAAAGCCCAAAGTTTGACAGATGAATACACCAAAGAAGTGGAAAAATACGGCGATAAACTGCTGGAGCGCCGTGCCCCTGTACCGCTCACACCTCAAGCCCCCGAGCCTTTGCAGGCCTTGGAATTACAGCCCGAACAAGTGGCGCCGATGGTGGGAGAAACCGTTCCCAGCGGGACGTTAATGGATGCAGTACCTGTTGCACCTGCCACGGCGCATGATACGGTATTGTCCAATCCATTCCCCGATTTGCCTGAAGGGGCTTTGCCGCCTGCACAGCCCTTCAGCATACCTGCTTTACCAACACAACCCTATGAAAATGAAGGACAACAACTATGAACAACAAAGCTCCTCTCGTTCCCATCACCGTTGCTAAAGGCGATGGCATTGGCCCCGAAATTATGGACGCCGTGATGCGCGTGCTGGAAGCCGCTGGCGCCCGCATTGCGCCTGAATATGTCACCATTGGCGAAGCGGCCTTTAAACAAGGCATTATGAATGGCGTGACCGATGAAGCATGGGCCAGCATGCGCCGCACCAAGGTGTTGTTTAAATCGCCGCTTACCACCCCGCAGGGCGGCGGCTACAAAAGCGTGAACGTGACCATGCGGAAGTCTTTCGGCATGTTTGCCAACGTGCGCCCTGTGCGCACCTTCGAGCCCTATGTGAAAAGCAAACACGCCAAGGTGGATATGGTGATTGTGCGCGAGAACGAGGAAGATTTATACGCAGGTATCGAGTACCGTCAAACCCTCAACACCTGCCACAGCGTGAAGTTTGTGAGCCGCACGGGGAGTGAGCTGATTATTCGCTATGCCTTTGAATATGCCCGCGCCAATGGCCGTAAAAAGGTGACGGCGTTGGTGAAGGACAACATCATGAAAATTTCCGATGGCTTGTTCCACAAAAGCTTCGATTTGGTGGGCAAAGAGTACCCAGAGATTGAAAAAGACGTGATGATTGTGGACATTGGCATGGCCAAAGTGGCCGATACGCCTGAAAAGTTTGATGTGCTGGTGACCCTGAACCTGTATGGCGATATTGTGAGCGACATTGCCAGCCAAGTGGCGGGCAGCGTGGGCTTGGCAGGCAGCATGAACTTAGGCCATGGCTGCTGTATGTTCGAGGCCGTGCATGGCAGTGCGCCCGATATTACCGGCAAAGGCATTGCCAATCCGGGTGGGTTGCTCAATGGCGCCATTTTGATGCTGCAACACATTGGCCAAGGCGATGTGGCGGCCAAAATTGGCAACGCATGGTTGCGTGCCATGGAAGATGGCCACCACACGGCTGATATTGCCGTCGATAAAAGCAAAGCCCTTTCCACCAGCCAAATGGCCGATGCCATTATTGCTTGCTTGGGCAAAGAACCCCAAAAATTGCTGAAATTTACCGCAGGCACAGGCGAGCACATGACAATGCCTGAACACAGCCAAACCACCCGCACCCACCGCACCAAACGCATGATGGGCGTGGATGTGTTTTTAGATTGGGACGGCAATGACACCGAATGGTTGGGCAAACAGGTGGAACAAGCGCAAACCCAACGCCTGCCCTTGCAAGCCATTAGCAGCCGTGGCATGAAAGTTTACCCTGGCATACCTGAAACCAAACCCGTGACCGACAACTACCGCTGCCGCTTTATTGGCGAAGAAGGTGGTGTGACTGAGCAAGACACCCGCCAAGTGCTGGCCAGCTTAGAAACCCTAGGTCTCAAATGGATTGGCGCGGAAAACCTCTATAGCTTCGACGGTGAAAAAGGCTTTACCCAAAGCCAAGGGGAATAGGTTGTTCTAATAAAAACGCCTCCCGTTAAGGGAGGCGTTGGTGTTAGAGGCAATACTTACGCGTTGCCAAAGTTTGCATATGCTCAGCAACCATAAACACGCCAAATGTAAGAAAAAGTGGGAGCATGGCTATCGTATGTTGTGGAAACATATTCATGACTTGGATTGCACCCCATATCCATAAAATGTCCACACCAAGAGCAATGGCCCGAAAGGTGATCCAAAGTCCTGGTTTTTGGATTTTTGTGCCGTCTGCAATGCCTAATAGGCTATGGTATTTGTTGGTATAGCGCAGGGTATATTTTAGGAAAATAGTAACACTCCATAACATGCCTGCTAACATACCCACAAATCCCGCAAGAAGTGTCACAAGGCAGAGCCAACTTGGCAGATTTTGAACTAGAAAAGACAAAGCATGCTCAAAATGCATGCCTAGTTTAATAGAATCTGCTGCGGCGACGATCATCAGAAGAAGAGATAGGCCAAGGTACAGAGGCAGTGTCAAATAACCTACCGCCAAGATGTGCTGACGTGAGGAGAGTGTGTGCATGTGAATGCTCCAGTAAAAGAGGAAGATAATCTATTTGTACACAAAAAAAGAAATGTTCGCAATAAAAAAAGCCCCGCATAACGGGGCTTTCTGTATAAGTTATTTTTTAGCCTGAGGGGATATTTTGCTGTGTGTTCGCCGCTCAGCAAAGGGCAGGCTTATGCCTGCTTCGGCCAGTTTTTCCACGATGGCGCGGTGAATGTCGGCTTTATAATCGCCAAAGTCTGCTCGTTTGCACCAGCTGCGGGTGGCAATGGTTATTGTGGTTTCTCCTAAGGCGTCAATGGTGGCCTGTGGGGCAGGTTCGGGCAAGGTTTTGGGGTGCTTGGCCAAGGTGTCTTGCAGGGTTTTGAGGGCCAGCGCAATATTATCAGCATAGCCTAAGGTCAGGGTGACATCGAGCCGACGTTTGTTGTGGGCATTAAAGTTACGAATAGCCCCTGACCATAACAGGCTGTTGGGAATGGTGATGCGCACATTTTGGGGCGTGTCGATGGTGGTCATGAACAGCCCAATTTCATCCACACTGCCGCTGCCGTGGCTGCCCACTTCAATGTAATCGCCTACTTTAAAGGGGCGAAAAATCAGGAGCATCACCCCGCTGGCCACATGGGAAAGGGTGCCTTGTAATGCCAAACCAATAGCCAAGCCTGCCGCCCCTAACAGGGCAATCAGGCTGGCGGTTTGCACGCCAAATTTACCCAGCACGGCAATCAGGGTAAAGCCTAAAATGGTATAACGCAGCATGGAAGCCAAAAACTTGCCCAGCGTCATGTCCAGTTTGGCCTTTTTCATGGCCAGCAGGCTCCAGTGATAGGTGCGGTTGGCTATCCACCAGCCAATCACCAAAATAGCCGCAGCGGCCAATAGTTGTAGGCCGTATTGGGTGAGGGGGTCTAGCAGCATCTCCCACTGCTTGGCTGTGGTGGGAAGCTTATCAATCGCTTGATCCAGTTTTTGTAATTCGTCTAAGGGCATAGTTCACCCTAACAAAAAAGCCCCTTCAACGGAAGGGGCTGGTAGGCACATAAGGCTTATTTCTTTTTAGAGAGTAAGTCGCGGATTTCTTCCAGCAACTGTTGGTCTTTGGTCAGAGCGGGCATTTCTGAAGAAGGGGCTTCAGCTTGCTCTTTTTTCATTTTATTCATCAGCTTAATCATCATGAAAATGGCAAAGGCCACAATGGTAAAGTCTACCACGGTTTGCACAAACATGCCGTACTTCAGCACTACAGCTTCGGTTCCAGCAAAGGTGTCGGCAGCTTTGAGGGTGATGGCTAAGTTGGTAAAGTCTACGCCGCCCATCAGTACGCCAATGGGGGGCATAATCACGTCGGCCACCAAGCTGCTTACAATTTTGCCAAATGCGCCGCCGATGATAATACCAACAGCCAAATCCATCACGTTGCCGCGCATCGCAAAGGCTTTGAATTCATTCAGAATGCTCATGTACATATTCCCTATATTGTTGAAAGACGTGAGTAATGTGGGGCGGCTCTTGAGAAATGTCAAGGGGCCGCTGTTACTTATCCACAACAGGGCAAAGGGAATAGTTTTCCACAGCGGGCTACAACATCTTGCGGCGTACAGTTTCCTTGCGTAGGCTGTGTGGCATCGGGAACAAGAGGGGAAAAACAACGCCATGACCACCGCTATTCAAGGAAATGCAAGAGAATCGATGATGTTCGACTTGGCCAATGAGTTTTTTCGGGTAGAGCTAGCCAGCGCCGCCCAACCTCAAAATGTAGGGGGTGTGGCAGAAAGCTTGGCAACCGTGTTCGATTTGTTATCGGTGCCTGAGGTGCAGGCCTATTTTCAACTTGAGCCGCAGGCCGCATAGAGGCGACATGTATCAATACTTTAAATTGGCCGAGAATGAAAAAGACGAGCTGATGGGTATTGCCGAGCGTTTAAAAGCCAGCGCTGCCAAAAATCTCACCCCGCAGCGCTTGCCTGCCGATGTGACAGAAGATGATGTGGCGTTTGCGGAAACTCACCGTTTGCCGCTCGAATTTTTTCAGTACTTCACGGTAGAAACAGTGAAGACAACAGTACAGGATACAGGAACCGAGTTATGATGAAAAAACCTTCTGGCTACACGCTCATTCGCGCCGATGAAGTGATGCGCGAAGATTTACCCCGCCCCGTAGTGTTTTTAGGCGGCAGCTGCCGTGGCCGCGATTGGCGGTTGGATTTTTACCAACGGTTTGAAAAAACCCCTGTGACTTTTATCAACCCCCGTCGCGACAATTTTGTAGATCCTGAGTTAGACCCTAGCGCCCATGCCCGCCAAGTGGCTTGGGAGCGTGAAGCCCTTACCCAGTGCGATATTGCTGTATTTTGGTTGGGCGAAGGCCTGACCAACCAAGCCAGCCGGGTGGAGATTGGCTATGCTTTGGGTATGGAAAAACCCACGCTGGTGGGGGCTGACGATGGCTTTTTGGGGTTGGAACACTTGTCGGCATTTTCGGGCTTGGTGTTGTCTAAATCGCCCGATGGTCTCATGAACCGTTTTGCCAGCGTTTTGTCGAGCTATCACCAATAATTCGCGCAGGTGGCTACCACCACCCGCTACAATTGTCCTCTAAATAAGCCAAACCTTCTGGTAGGCCAGCAAGGGGAAAGTAATGCTGCAAAATGGTGCGGCTGTCTTGTTTTTGGTAGGTCACCATCAGGTGGGCGTAGCTGTCACTTATATTGGCAACGGTGGCTGGGGTGTAGGTCATATCAAAGCCAAAATGGCGGCCACGGCCTTCTGGCACAGGCACTTCGGCCATGGTGCTAAAGCTGAGAGCAGGCATGCCCATCAAAGGGTCGGTGCTGTGCAGTGTCAGGCGCAGTTTGTCGGTGCTCATGTCGCCGCCCGTATCCAGCCATATATCGCCACCGCTTTGCACCAAACGGCAGTGTTGCACCGTCCATGCGCCAAAGGTAAAGGGGTGCTCGGTGGTGAGTTTGCTGGGGCGGCTGACCATGGGCTTGGGGGCAGGCACGCAAGCCCCAAGGGTCAACATAAGCGCAGCGGCAAGGCCAAGTGATGAGAGAGCATTCATACCTGTATAGTTAAGGAAAAGCATTGTTCTGGCAAGCAATCTGTGTGGATTTTGGTTGAGAAAATTTGCCACTTCCGCCATGGTGAAGAGGTGAAGATTTTACATGTGATTTTAACCCACGATATGGGCGGCTCAGAGCGCTATGCCGCTGAGCTGGCCACCCTGCAAGCCAATGCTGGCCACAGTGTGCGGGTGTTGGTGCGGCCGCAAGTTCAGGGCAAGGGTATTCGCACGTTGTTGCATCAACCCGTGCAGGTGGCCGAGCTGGGGCGCTGGTTCCAAACATGGCACTTGCGCAAACATGTGCAGCATTTTGCGCCTGATGTGATTCATGCTCACTTAGGTAAAGCCGCCCGTTTGGTGGGGCGTGCAGGGTTCAAAGTGCCCACGGTGGCCACGCTGCATTTGAATTACCAAGCTAAAAATTATAGCAAATTGGGCGGGCTGATTCGGATGGCCGAGTGGCAAGCCGCCGATATGCAAAGCTATGCAGGTCTCAGTACCACCATTGGCGGCTGGAGCCAGCCCTTGCGCCCAGTCACCGATGCTGAAAAAGTGTCCTTTCGCCAAGCGCATCACATTCCTATCACCGCCACATTGGTGGGCGCTGTGGGGCGGCTGCACCCGTATAAAGGGTTTGATACGTTGATAAACGTTTTTGCCCAATCAGCCCCAGCCACGGCCCATTTGGTGCTGGTGGGGGAAGGCGATGACCGTGCCCGCTTACAGGCGCTGATTGCCGCCAGCCCTGCGGCCAAACGCATACACTTGGCAGGTTTTGTGGCCGATATGGCGGTGGTATATCGGGCGATGGATGTGATGGTCTCGGCTTCACACAGCGAAGCCTTTGGCCTGACGTTGGTGGAAGGCATGTTTGGGGGTTGCCCCATCATTGCCACTGCCACCCAAGGGGCCTGTGCGGTATTGGCGGGTCAGCCTGCCACCTTGGTGCCCGTGGGCGATGCGGCGGCTTTGGGGGCGGCACTTGCAGAAGCCTTGGCAAACGGCACCCCCAAGCGGGTGAAGTACCCGCTAGACGCATTTTTGGCCGATAAGCAGGCGCAAAAAGTGGAAGCTTTTTATAAAAAAGTCATCAAGGCGACCATTGAATAAAATAACACCCCTTGGGTGCTCTTTTATTGAATGGTCGGGACGAAAGGATTCGAACCTTCGACCCCCACACCCCCAGCGTGGTGCGCTACCAGACTGCGCTACGTCCCGACACAGGGGCTTATAGCAACATCGCACGGGTTTGTCATGCAAAATTTACCTTGCCCAAAAAGAGTGCACAGATGGTTTGTCTTTGGCGGCAAGGGTGGTAAGCTGCAGCATCATGAAAATTGCCGTATTCAATGAAAGCTCGGCCACCGAGCGCCGTGTGGCCTTGGTGCCCGACGATATTATCAAACTGCGTGCAGCCCATGCAGGCCTTGCTGTTGTTGTGCAATCGGGCGCTGGCCAGCAGGCTGGCTTTGCCGATGCTGCCTACACCGCCGCAGGGGCAACTATAGCCACTCAACCAGAGGCCGATATTTTACTGCGCCTGACCCCTCCCGCCGCCGATACCCTGAAAAACGCCACCGATAACGCCCTGATTGTGGGCACCATCAACCCATGGGGCAATGCCGAGGTGTTGGCGCAAGCGGCCAAAAAGAACATCCATGTGTTGGCGATGGAAAAGCTGCCCCGCACCAGCCGCGCCCAAGCTATGGATATTCTTTCCAGCCAAGCCAACATTGCGGGCTACCGCGCCGTGATTGAGGCTGTGAGCCATTATAACCGCTATGTGCCGCTGATGATGACCAGCGCAGGCAGCGCCAAACCCGCCCGCATGATGGTGTTGGGTGTGGGCGTTGCAGGTTTGCAAGCCATTGCTACAGCCCGCCGTTTGGGGGCGCAGGTGGAAGCGTTTGATATCCGGCCCGAAACCCGCGAGCAAGTGCAAAGCCTAGGCGCTAAGTTTATTGATGTGCCGCAAGAGCAATTTCAAGACTACCTGAAAGCCGCCGATATCATCATCACCACCGCCCAAGTGCTGGGTAAAAAGCCGCCCGTGTTGGTGCAAGAAGCCACGGTGTTGGGCATGAGAAACGGCAGCGTGATTGTGGACATGGCCGCGCAAGAAAAGGGCGGCGGCAATTGCCCGTTGACGCGTAAAGACGAGGTATTGATGACTGAGAATGGCGTCACCCTTGTTGGCAACAGCAACTACCCAGCCATGGTAGCGCACGATGCCAGCCGCTTTTACAGCCGCAACCTGTGCAACCTGCTGCAATTGCTTTTAGAAACAAAGGATAATGTCACAGCCCTGAAGCTGGATATGACCGATGACCTCATCGCCGCCACCTTGGTGGTGCACAATGGCGAGGTGAAGGTATGAGCTGGGTGCTTTATGCCTGCATGGCCGCGGTGATTTTAGCCACCCATCAGCTGAGTATGCGCTGGATGGCACTGAATTTCCATACCACGCAAGCGGGCGTGTTTTACCTGCCTATGATGTTTGGCATGACGCTCCCCTTTGCCTATTACGCTTATACGCAAGGCATTAAGCCAGAAATCACCAGCTGGGGTTTGCTTGCCTGCGCCGCCACCGCCGCCACAGGGGTGGTGTTTGGGTTGGCGTATATGAAGGCCTTTCAACTCAGCACCTCGGCCGCTTTGGTGGTGGTGATTGCTGATGTAGGCGCGTGTATAGTCACAACATTCATTGCGTATTTCTTTTTAGGTGAAGCCATGACACTGACCAAAGCTGTGGGTATTGCTTTGGCCTTGGTGGGCACGGCAATGGCATTGAGAGGGTAAAGGCATGGACGCATCCATTTTTGTACAACTACTAGTGGTTTTGGTGCTGGCAGGATTTGTGGGCTATTATGTGGTGAGTGGGGTAACCCCCGCCCTGCACACGCCACTCATGGCTGTGACCAACGCCATCAGCGGCATTGTGGTGGTGGCTGCCATGGTGCTGGCGGGTACGGAACTGGTGAATGCCGATTTGGCCAGTTACATGGGGCTAGAAAATATGGACACCACCAGCTTGTGGGTGGCGCGGGTGTTTGGCTTTTTGGGCTGTGTACTGGCCAGTATGAACGTGTTTGGTGGTTTTGCCATGACGGTGCGGATGTTGGAGATGTTCAAACCCAAAGCCCCTGTAGCCAAAACGGAGGGTAAATAAATGCTCTCTAATATCCTCACGCCTGATGTGCTGACGCTGGGTTATTTGCTGTGTAGTGTGCTGTTTATTTTAGGTATCAAAGGTTTGGCACACCCCAAAACGGCTTTGCGCGGCAATACCTTAGCCATGGTGGGTATGGTCGTGGCCATGGTGCTGGCGGCGTTAGACCCCGCCGTAACCGTATATGGCTGGATGCTGGCAGGTGTGGCCGTGGGCGGTGCCATTGGCTTGTGGCAAGGGCGGCGCGTGAAAATGACCGACATGCCCCAATGGGTGGCCTATTTCAACGGCTTTGTGGGCTTGGCGGCGGCATTGGTCACGGGTGGGGAATACCTCCGCGCCAATAGCCTTGGCACAGCCGATACCTTGTTTTTATTCAACGTGGTGCTCAGTTTGTTCATTGGGCTCGTCACGTTCAGCGGCAGCATGGTGGCTGGTGGTAAATTGGCGGGCTGGGCACCTAGTCGTTCCATAAAGCTACCCCTTGGGCACATCTCTACGTTAGCCTTGTTGTTAGGCTGTGCGGCGGCAGGGGCGTGGCTCATGCTGGCCGATGGTGGGCTGATGGCTTTAGGCGTATTGGCGGTGCTGAGTTTGGCCGTAGGCTTAGCGTTGGTGTTCCCCATTGGCGGGGCCGATATGCCCGTGGTGGTATCACTCTTTAACGCCTACAGCGGCTGGGCCAGCGTGTTGCCGGGTTTTATGCTGGGCAACTTGCTGCTGGTGGTGGCGGGCACGTTGGTGGGGGCCAGTGGGACGATTTTGACTATGCTCATGTGCGCAGCCATGAACCGCAGTTTTATGAATGTGCTGCTGGGCGGCTTTGGTGCCGATGATTCTGCCAACGCCACTGCCACAGCCGCTACAGGCACCGTGCGCCAAGCAGGGGTAGACGATGTGGCGTTTATGATGAGCAACAGCCGTAAAGTGGTGCTGGTGCCGGGTTACGGCATGGCCGTGGCTCAAGCCCAACATGCCTTGAAAGACGTGATGCTGACGCTGGAAGCCAAAGGCGTGGAAGTCCGCTTTGCCATTCACCCCGTGGCAGGCCGTATGCC
>JBAQUW010000013.1:0-17825 GCA_049297755.1 Alphaproteobacteria bacterium | reverse complement strand
TGTTGAACGCCAACGGCACCATCACTTATACCCCTGCTGCTGGGTTCGTGGGTACCAACACCATTACGTATGAAGTGAGCGATGGTTGCGGTGGTTTTGACACCGCCGTGGTGACCGTGACCGTGACTAATCCAAATACACCTCCCGACGCCCGTAATGACAGCGCATCTACTCACTGCGGTGTACCTGTCACGGTAAGTGTGCTTGCCAATGATACAGATGCGAATGGCAATACCCTTACCATTACCCGCATCGTGAGCGGCCCTGCATTTGGCAGTGTCAGCATCAATAGCAATGGCACCATTACCTTTAACCCTGGCGCCACAACTGGTGTTGCCACCTTTAGTTACGAAATCAGCGATGGCTGCGGCGGCACTGATATTGCCACCGTCAGCGTTACTGTTACCAATACAGCCCCAGTTGCACAAAATGATGCCGTAACTATCAATGCTGGGCCCGTCACCATTGCCGTACTGGGTAACGACTACGACCCCGATGGCGACCGCTTCAGCATTACTGGTTACAACCAACCTAGCCAAGGTGTGGTACAAAACAATGGCAACGGTACGTTTACTTATACCCCACTGCCTTGGTTTACGGGTACTGATAGCTTTACCTACACCATCACCGACGATTGTGGCCTTTCAAGCACCGCCCGCGTATACATCACTGTGCTGACCTGCCCCTTGGTGCTTGATCTTGATGGCAACGGCCTCAACTTGCTGGCTTTGAATGACTCTGCCGCTATGTTCGACATGGATGGCAACGGCACCACCGAGCACACCGCATGGGTAGGCAGCGGCGATGGCTTGCTGGCATTCGATGCCGATGGCAACGGCCGCATTGAAGGCATTAACGAACTGTTCGGAGGCCAAGGCACCGATGGTTTCAGCGACTTGCGCACCACCATGGACAGCAACGCCGATGGCATTGTGAATGCATTGGACGCCAACTTTGGCAGCCTGCGCGTGTGGGTGGATGCTGACAGCGACGGCACCAGCGACGACGGCGAATTGATGCTGTTGGCCGACTTTGGGATTACCGGCGTGAACTTGGACGGCACCTTTATTGACCAACACGAGAATGGCCAATGGGTGAGCGACCAAGGCACCTTTACCTATGCCGATGGTTCGGTAGGCGGTATTTACGATGTGTGGTTTGAGAATGATAACTCAGCAGCCGCTTTGTCGAACATTCAAAGCAGCGCTGAACGCTTGAACCTGAGCAATGGCGAAGCCGATAGCGTGGTGCTGACTGCGGCCGACCTGCTGGCCATGGGCGGTGATAACCCCATCATCATCAACGGTGATGCGGGTGACGACATCTCTCTGGAAGGCAGCTTTGCCCAAATTGCCACCGTGGATATGGACGGCATGAGCTATGGCGTGTTCTCTGATGGCGCGCTGAATACCCTCATCCAAGCTGGCTTGAGCGTGAATGGCGAAGCCGTAAGCTAAAAACCCTTGAGGCACAAGATAAGCCCCGCACTGCGGGGCTTTTTTAGGCAAATGGTAAACCCAGTAAGGGTTTGAAATAAAGGCTGTTTCCCCCGCCGTGCTTGAGCGGGGGTATTGGTGGGTGACATTCAGGCATTGATGCGAAGCACAGGAGATCCCCGATCAAGTCGGGGAAAACAGAGTTTTACTTCTGCGGCATAGCTATATCCACCCACGCCAACCCTGGCCGTTCCAGCAACGTGACTTGGCCGACAGGCGGCAGAGGGGCGATGATGTTGTTTAAGTGCGCATCTTGGCTGAGAATGAGCACATGGGTAACGCGGTGTTCATTCAACAGCGCAGGCAAGCCTGTGGCAGGCACGGGGTGGAAGCTGCTCACCAAACGGTTATTCAGCATACGCGCACCCAAGTCATACTCCAAAATGGTGTGGGCGTAGCCGTGGCCTTGGGGGTCGTAGAGCATCAGCTTGGCGTTGGCAGGCAGTTGGGCACGCAGCTGTTCGGCTATTTGGCGCATGGCCACAGTGCCTTGCGGGGCTTGCACCAGCCACACGGGTTGCAGCAGTATGGGGGCGGCGATGGCTAAAGCCATGCAGGCGTAAGCCGTGGCACGGGGGAAGCGCACAAACACCGCCCGCCGTTGCAACCACGGTATAAACGCCAGCAAACACACCAACCAGCTGGCCCATGCCACATGCTGGCTGTAGCGTTCAAAGCTGGCGGCATTGGTGGCCTCGAACGGGCTAAACGTGACCAAATACGCCAGCCACATAAGGGCGGTGTAGCCCAACATCAGCGGCAGGGTCATGTGCAACAACGTGCGCAGGCTGGCATGGGTAAAGGGGCGGAAGTGGTTTTCAATCGCCAATAATATCAAGACAATATGCCCCATAAACAGGTGCGGGTTTTCCCACGCTTGTTTGCCCATGCCGCTCAGCACCCCTTGCCACAGGTACCAATTGGGCGGGTTAATGGGCAGGTCGCCTGCTGGAATATACGTCTTCACATACCATTGCCACACGCCAAACAGCAGCACAGGCAAGGCACCCACGCCCAGCATGGCTTGCCACAGTTGGGGTTTGCGCCACAGGTTATGGCGCAGGGCTTCGAGCAGCACGCCCAAGCCAATCAGCGCAGGCAATAAAATCGCCACTTGTTTTTGCCCCACCACCACACAGGCGGCAAGGCCAATGCATAAGCTGTTCTGCCACAACGTGCGCGGCGCTTGGGGTTTGGTGAGGCTTGGCCAAAACTGCCACACCAACACCAGCACCACGGCGGTGGCCAAGGCGGTGGAGGTATCGTTATAGCCAGAAAAAACCAAGTGGTTGATAAACAACGGGTTCAGCACCACCCCCACCAGCACCGCAGCGGCTGCGCGGGCCCACAGGCCGTTCACACCTACCACTTGCGCCACCAGCCAGCCAAACACCAGCACTTGCAGGCCCCCAAAAGCGGCCATGGCGGTTTCTACATACTGGCCTAGCAACAGGCTGGCCGCATGGTCAATAAAACTGAGGCCATACGGGTAACCCGGTAAGCCCGAAACACTGGCGGGCAAATCAGGCCGCGGAAACGCATTGTGCTCCCATAAAAATTTGGCAGACCCTAAGCGGTGGGCAAAGTCGTCCCACATCACCACATGGCTCATGGCGGCCAGCACCAGCACGGGTGTGCCTACCAGCAGCAAGGCGCCCCAGCCTTGCAACTGCCCACGGTGCAGCCACAGGCCCCACAGGCCAAGCCCTGCAATGGGCAGATAGGTGATGCTTAACGGCACGCCCGCCGCACCACCCAACGTGGCTATAAGCGTCAACAACCCCCAGCCCAACCACAAGGCGCTGCCTTGCTCCAGCGCCCGTTTACCCCCCAGCACGCTGCCTGCGCCCAGTAGCAAAGTGCCAATCGCGGCGATGGTGAATGCCAACAGCAATTGGCTAAAAGTGGGTAAAATCCAAACCATTTAGGCGTCCTTTTTATTGTTCAAATAGGCCAGCATTTTGGCTTCTCGCCTACCCATAGCCACGGCGTTCAGCAAAATGCCCATCACAAAAAACATCATGGCCAAAATCATCACGCTGGCGCTGAGCATGGCCAACGGCAAGCGTGGCACCAAGCCCGTTTGCCAATAGTGCCACACAATGGGCAACCCCATGGCCAGCGAGGCCACGGCAAACACGCCGCCAATCAGCCAAAAAAACAGCAAGGGCTTCTCCGATTGCACCAATTTCATAATCGTCAACAAAATGCGCAGCCCATCGCGGTAGGTACGCAATTTGCTTTCGCTGCCCGTGGGGCGGGCGTAGTAGGGGGTTTCGGCCTCGGCCACGGCCATGCGCTGTTGCAGGGCGTGCACGGTCAGCTCGGTTTCAATTTCAAACCCTGCCGAAAGCACGGGGAAACTTTTCACAAACGCGCGGCTAAACACGCGGTAGCCACTCAGCACATCGGTAAATTGTTGGCCAAAAATAAAGCCGCTGGCCCAGCTGAACAACCAGCGGCCAAAGGTGTGGCCAGCGCGGGTTTCTTTGCCTTCTTTGCTCATGCGTTTGCCCACCAGCATATCAAGGCGGCGGGCTTGCAGTTGCTGAATCATAAAGGGGGCTAGGCTCACATCGTAGGTGGCATCGCCGTCCAGCATCAGGTAAACATCGGCATCGACACTATTAAACAAGCGGCGCACCGCATTGCCCTTACCAGGGCGGGGTTCATACACCACGGTGGCGCCAGCGGCTTTGGCCAGCTCCGCGGTGTTGTCGCTGCTGCGGTTGTCGCACACCACAATGTCTGCTTCGGGCAGCGTCATGCGCAGCTCGTTCACCAAACCAGCAATGGTCACAGCTTCATTATAGCAGGGAATAATCACAGCAATGCGGGGTGTTTTCATGGGCGTAAGGTTAGCAGAAAGCCTTAAACTTTCCCAAACAAAAACAGCATCTTCAGTTATTTTTGCCTAGCAGTTGGGCGGCGATGTCGGCAAGTGTTTTGGCTGGTGCAGGGGCGGTGTGGGGCAAGTGCACAAACACGTCTACCAAGGCCTCGTACTGCGGCTTAAGTTCTGCCAGCAGGGCATGGCGTTCGGTAACCAGAGTGGCAGGAATCACGCGGCCGCCCGTGGCTTCCGCCAAGGCATTGCGCGTGTGCACGCGTTGCAGGGCGGTGTCTAACGGCACATCCACATGCACCATGGCGGTGGTGTAACCTTGCTGTTTAGCCCATGCCAACAGGGCAGGGTGGTGGGGGTTGCAGGCACCGTGGTCCCATAAAATGTTGGCTCGCCGTTGCACCAAAGTGTGCAGCAGGGCATAGCCATAATGCCGTGCGGGCAGCTCCCACTTGTGGCTGGCGGCCGCATTGCCAAGGGTGGGCACATCGGCATGGAACGGTGCCAGCTTCAGCATCACAGCGTCCCAATCCAGCGCATAAAAGCTATTGCCCAGCTGCTGGTGCAGCTGCCCAGCCACTGTGCTTTTGCCACTACCCGGTAACCCCAACATATGCACCAACACTGGCTGTTTGCTGGCAGGCCATTGGGCTGCTTGGGTGTGCAATTGGTTAAAATCGGCTGCTGTTGCGGCCAATTGCTCTGCTGGGCATTGCGCCGCCCAGTGGGCGGCCACGGCCAAAGCGGGGGGAATCTGCTGCGCAACCACGCCCACCACGCAGGTTAATCCCGCTCTTGGCCAAATGTCAGCAGGTCTATATTCACCAAATAATCGGTGCTGGGTTGCAGGTCTACCGTGGTATAGCCACGGCGGCGCACCAAAAAGCTGGCGTTGTAGCAATCGTGTTTGTAGGTCAGGGCGGTTTCGCCTTCTAACTGGCGGCCACCATCGTTAATATCGCGCCGTGTGCTGCTTTCCAGCTCCCACTTTTTGGTGAGTGGAATCAGCACCCGTGCCTGTAATTCCTGCGCGCCATTTTGCACTTTGGTGTGGGTGAGGTGAAAGTTCAGTTTTTTCCATTCACCAATCCGAATATCATTATCCATACGCTGGCCGCTCAAACTATCGGTATCCAGCCGAAACAGCGACGATGCTGCCAGCCATTTGGTAGGGTTGGCTTGGGCAAAGCCCACCCAATCGCTTTGTTTGTTTTGCGTGCCGCCATCGGTGGGCAGGTGGCTGTCGTCGAGCATACGGTACGATTGCCCCACAAACAGCCGCCAATCGGTATTGCCACCTTCGCCCCAGCTGTTATCAAGGCCATAAATAAAACGCGGGCCGCTTTCCACACGGTCTAACCCCGCAAAGCGGTTGGTGGAAAATAAATTGTTGGCGTCCAGCTCATACGCTACCGAATCCTCATTCGGAATCTCCTCGGGGTTGCCGCCCCGTGGGCTGAACACCGCCATGGCAATGGGGGTGATGGTGTGGTTGCCGCTCACGTTGGTCAGGGGCATGTCCCACATCAGCGAGGTTTCTGGCAGCACGCGCATGCTGTTGCCGTCTTTGCCAGTGCTTTCGGTGCTGTAAATATCGCCGCGTAGTTTGGCGGAATAGGTCAGGCGTTTCCCATTGCCCAAAATCCACGGCTTCAAATATTCTGCCGAGCCCACCATACGGCGCGAAATATTGCCATTGCTGCGGCTCAGCGCCATGGCATCGCCGCTCACAATAAAATCGCCGCCATTTTTATCGGCGTCCCACACTTTTTGAAACTGCACGCGGGGCAAAATATGCGCGGTATCTTCAGGGTCGCGGGTGGTGTTCAGGTCTTGGTAATGGGTGGCGTAAAAGCCAAAATAGTGTTGGTTGCTGCTGTCTTCAAAGTAGGCGGTGCTGGGCAGGTAGCTCTCAGAGCGGCCAAAAAAGTCCGCCAAGTAGGTGTCGTCGCTCGAAAACTCGCCGTTCAATCCCACGCGCCGCCCCACATCAAAGGCATATTCGCCCGCCATTTTGGCATTGCCGCGCCATTCATCGCGGCGGTCGTCTTTAATAAAGCTGGTGCGCAGGTCGCTCTCACTGGCCAAGCCTTCCTGCCGATGCTCCACTTGCCCCATCAACCCGCGGCTGCTCATAAAACGGGTGCGCAGGGTTACGTCGGCATTCTGTTCAGGCAAATAGTGGTAATAGGCCAAGGTGGCTTGGTCTCCCATGTTGGTGGAGTGCCCAAACCGTGGCGACAATAAGCCATTTTTAGGCCGCGTGCGGTCTACCGCATGGGCAAAATAGGGGGTGTAGAACACGGGCATGCCATACACATCGAGCACTGCATGGCGGTAGGTGGCTTGGTTTTCTTCTCTGTCATAGGTTACTTTTTTGGCCTTGACCGACCACGCCTTGCGCCCTTGCATCAACCCTGTTTCGCACAAGGGGCAGGGGCTGTAGTGGGCGTCTTGCAGTTCATAAATTTCATCGGTGCGGCTGCCGCTGCTGGCGGTGAAAATCTCACCCAGTTCTGGCACCCGCAGGCGCAACTCAGCCAAGGTGGCGTGCTTCATGTCGTCGGTTAACTCTAGGGTATCTAGGGTCAGCGTTTGGCCGCTTTTATCTGTCACCTGCACGTTGCCGGCGGCGGTCAGGGTATCGGTTTTTTGTACATAGGTGAGGGTATCCGCCGTCACGGTTTTGTCACCATTGGTTACGTCCACCTTACCCGTGGCCACAATTTTGCCTGCGACATCGTCATATTCCACGCTTTCGGCCTGCAACGTATAAGGCATACTCACAGGTTCCGCCCACAGGTGCGGCACCACGGCAAAAGAGAGTAGAGCAAGGAAGCGATGCATTGTTGGCAACCATGCTACCACAGCCTTTTGGTGCGCGCATCATCAGAAAACACCCCCGCCCAATAACTTGTGCACAACATTAAGATATTGAATTTAAATGAATTTATAGTTTTTTATGCAAAAATTAGTAAAACCCCACTTGCAAACAAAGTTAATGTATACTATATCACGTCTATCGCCGGTTGGAAATCTCTGCATCGTTGTAGAGCTCCAGCTAAATCACATCGCCGTTTCCCCAGATGGGAGAAAGGATAAGCACAGTGCTCGAGGCATTGGATTAGCCCCTTATTCATAAACAAAAGGCGAGAGAGTGACTCGAACAAGGGAATAAACACATGCTCAAGGCGCATGGTTAGTTGTTCATAGGATATTGTTTGAGAAAACTGAGGCTGACCACCTTCTCACAGGTCAGGGAGCGTCGCGCAAGCGAATCCCGGAAAAGCCGTCCCACGTGGGGCGGCTTTTCTGCTTTGAAATCATTCTTCCCTAAAATGCACAAACAACCCAAAGCCAATCAGGCCCGCCACCACCGTGGGTGCCCACGCGGCCATGGGGGCGGGCAGGCGGCCGCTCAGGCCGTAAGCCGCAATAATGTTGCTGAACAAATAAAAGCCAAAGCCGAGGAGCAACCCCACCAACATCACCTGCCCCAACCCCCGCGTGCGGCTAAAGCGCAGGGCTAAAGGGGCGGCCAGTAGTAGCATAGCTAATAGCAGGGCGGGGCTGGCTAACAGGCGGTGGTAATACAATTCATAATTTTGCGTGGGCAAGCCTGCTTGTTTCAGGCGGGTAATAAAGGCGCCCATGTCCCATACCGTCAGCGTGCGCGGGCTGTTCATGCTGTTGGCAATCATGCTGGGGTTCAGGGGGCTGGGAAAGTCGGCACTGGCCACCCAATCTACCTTTTGTGTGGCACTCAGGGTGAACACACTTTCCAGCCGCCAGCCGTCTTGGCCGCTCAGCAGGTTGGGTTGCCAGCGCATGGTGCGGGCATCCAGCCGTTCCATAAAATCGCCTTCTGGGCTAAAGGTGAACAATGTCACGTCTAGCAGTGTTTTGCCGTTATCGCGCATATCTTTGGCATAAATAAAGGTGTCGTCGCTGCCTTCTTGCTGGCGCAGCCACAGGTTGCCGCTGGTGGTGATCACCCCTTGCATACTGCCGGGGAACAACTCTGCCATCGTCCGCTCGTACTTGCGCAAGGTCATGGCCGCCAAAGGCGAAAGCGCCGCCACATTAAACACCCCAATGCCCATGCACACCACCAAAGCGGGCAATAAAAACGTGCGGGCAGGTAGCCCTGCGGCGCGCAAGGCAATCAATTCATGGTTGCGGGTTAGGCGCGTCAGGCCAGCCAATGTGCCCAACAACAAAGCAAAGGGTGCTATTTGCAGCAGCATATCGGGCAGTTTCCATACCCCCAATAAAAAGGCGTTGGGTGCGGCGATAGCATTGTCCTTACCGCCCAATTTGCGCAAAATTTCCAACATATCCACCAAGTACACAAACAACCCTAGGGCGAGCGTCACCATAAAAATGGATAAAAAATACTGCTTGGCCAAATATCCAAACAAGGTGGCCGAAAGCTTCCAGTGGGTGGCCTGCCCCAAGTGCTGCGTGTCGCTCATCGGTCCATGTCCTTCTCACGCAGCAACCACAGCGGAACAACGCTAAACACCACGGGCAGCGCCCATTGCGCCTGTAAAATCAGCATGTTGCCTTTGGTGGCGGCACTTTCGGCCAACATCAGCAGCACTTGATAGAGTATCATGGTGCTTATGCCGTACATTAAAGGCTGCATCACCCCGCGCCGCCGCACCAAAGGCTGTAATAAAGCCGCAGCCGCCATCAACATAAAGGGCAGGGGGGTAAGCGGCCACAGCAGCCGCTTGTGCCATTCGGCATTAAATTGGTTGGTATACTTTTGCGGTAAACCCTCGGTTTCTGTCAGTTCGCTTAATGTACGCTCGCCCCGTTCGCGGAAGCGGGTTTCTTCCAATTTAAAACTCTGCGCCAAATCCAACGTATGCTCCTTAAACTGCAACATGCTCACCTGCTGGGGGCTCACGTCTTGCCGAATCCCCTGCACCAGCTTCAGGCGCGGCGTGCCACCCAGCATGGGAATAATCTCGCCACTTTTGGCCATCCACGTCACGGGGTTGGTGGCGTCGCGGTTATCGTGCACCAGCAAGCCTTCCATACCATAGCGGCTGGTGCGTTTTTTGAGAAACACCATCAGGCCATCGCCCATTTGGTTGAAGGTGCCTTCCTCCAAAAACACCTGCCCTTCGCTGTTGCGCAGGTTGGTTTGCAGGTCTTTAAAGGCCTTCATGCTGGCGGGCACAGCCCATAGGCTTAGGCCGTAGCCTGTCACAATGGCCAGCAGCACCGCCAACCACAGCGGGCGTAGAATTTGCAAACCCGCCAAGCCCGCGCTAAATAAAGGTGGCAGCTCGGCTTCATCATTCAAGCGCTTAAACAGCAAGCATGCGGCAATAAATACGGCAATGGGCAAAATAAAACTCAGCAAAAACGGTACCAATAATAAGGTGAAGTACAAAAACGTGCCTAGGCTTAAGCCTTTGTTAATCATCAAATCTAAAAAGCGCAAACTTTGCGTCAGCCACACCAACGCCAGCAGCACAGCCACACTGCCCGCCAAAGGCCGCACCAGCTCGGCCAACATATATCTATTCAGGGTAGGGCTGCCAAACATGCGGGCAACCATAGCAGAGGATTGCTTTTGCTGCAAAACAAACAAGGAGAAGCCACAAAAAAGCATCCCCCGTGTGGCCACGGGGGATGCTTCAGGCGGAGTGCTACAGCCCAGCATCCTGCCGCTGGCGCTTAGCTGCGGCGATAGCCCGCCGCACCGCGTCAACCAATTCCGCGACGGTGATCTGCGTGCTCGCTCCCGAAGGGGTGTCCGGCACAGAGCAGCGGGGCAGGCGTGGCGTGGTGTTCATGGAAAAAGCTCCAAAGTAAGATTGCAGATACCTCACTCTATCATAAGCTTAGCCTTTACGCCCCATAAAAATTACCTGCGGCATAAATGTGGCGCAGGGTGCTGTAACCTGAGGTGGCGGGGTAAAAACGGGGCACTCTCATCTAGCTTTTCCCGCAAAAAGTGGTATAAAGGGGGCATGGTATGGGATTTTTTATTTGGAAGCAAAGATAACGCTGCCGGCGGCCACGCTGCTGTGTCGCTCGACGTGACCGACCCGCGTACAGTGGAAAGCCACTGCCTCATCAGCGGCAATCTGCACATTCGGGGCGATGTCTTTTTTAGCGGCATTCTGCGTGTCGATGGTAAAATTGACGGCAAAGTGGCGGTGTATGAAGGTGGTCGTGGCCAGCTGGTGGTGGGCAAGGGTGCCAGCATCAACGGCCCTGTGCAAGTCACCAGTGCCATTGTGGATGGCGCCGTGGCAGGGGTGATGGATGTGGCCGATAAGCTGGAATGCCGCGCCCACGCCATATTATCGGGCGAAGTGACCTATGGCCTGATTCACATTGCCGATGGCGCCAAAATTGAAGCCAAATGCAAACAGCGCGAGGCTGGCCGTGCGGAAAGCTCAGCCACTAACTTTTTGGCCAAAGGCCGCTCATGACCGAGCCCTTCCAAACCCGCGGTGCCCACATTCTGCCCTTTAAGGGTAAGTTCCCCACCATGGGCGCAGGCGTGTTTGTGGCCGCAGGTGCTAGTGTTATTGGCGATGTGACCTTGGGCGTCAATGTCAACATTTGGTTTAACGCCGTGCTGCGTGGCGATGTCCACTTCATCACTGTAGGCGATAACACCAACATTCAAGATGGCGCTGTGTGCCACGTCACCACTGGCAAACATCCGCTGGTGATTGGCGCGGGTGTCACCGTGGGCCACAGCGCCATTTTGCATGGTTGCACGGTGGAAGATACCGCCCTCATCGGCATGGGCGCCGTGGTGCTTGATGGTGCCGTGGTGCAACGCGGCGCCATGGTGGCTGCAGGCGCCGTGGTCACCCCCCGCACCGTGGTGCCCGCGGGTGAATTATGGGCGGGCAACCCTGCCAAAAAATTGCGCGATGTGAAGCCCGACGAAGCCGCCTATCTGCTGTGGTCGGCCCCCCATTACACCCAATTGGCCGCTACCTATTTGGCCGAAGCACAAGCGGCAGCTCCTGAAAGTCTTCAGCATCTTTCTTAAGGTTGTACACGATATTTCTGTAAAAAAAACGCAGCAGCCTGTTGCATGCACACGCAAAGTATGGGAAACATATGGTCATCATGAAACAACCCGTTACCTCCCGTGCTGGCACGCGCCCTTTGGTAGCCATTGTGGCAACCTTGGTGGTATGCGCCCCTTTGCTGGTATGGCTGTGGTTGTATTGCCCCTGCACCCAAAAAGGGCAAGATATCACCGCCCCTGCGGCCAGCCTTCCCGCAATGAATGCTTCTGCCGCTGAGGTTGCCGAGATGTCGGCCGCCGACCAAGCCGCGCTGGTGGCGCTCGACCAACAGCTGACCCAGCTGGAAAAAATGGTCGAAAATTTAAACGTCACCATGCAGCAATCTCCCGCCATGGCAGCAGAAGGCCTTGATGTGATAAGCCAAGCCTTGGCAGGCATGAGTACCGCCGTGTCGCAGTCTGCCCCCGCCATTCAAGCCACCGCCCAAAGTGCGGCGCAGGCTTTGGCTGTGGCGCAAGAAAAGTTTCCCGCTCTGCAACAGCAGTTTCAACAGATTCAGCAACAGCTCGTAGGTATGGTGCAGCAATATGCCCAAACCGTTGCTCACACAGCTTCTTCCTCAGTCGAGGTGGGGGATAACAACCAAAATGAAGAAATCGAAAGGGTAACTCAATGAACCGTATCCTTCTGCTGGCCGGCGTAGCCGTTGTCGCTGTAGGTGCCTACATGGTGTGGGACATGCAAAATGCTCAAACTCCAGCTGATGCTGCCGCTACCGCTGCAGACGCCACTGGCGACATGATGAACAGCATGACCGGCGCTGCCGAAAACATGATGCAAGGTGCCACCGACGCAATGGCCCCTGCCGCTGGCGCTGTAGATGCTGCCTCTGCAGCAGCTGCTGATGCTGCCGCCGCTGCCGCTGCTGCTGGTGCCGCCGCTGTAGACGCTGCCGCTGTTGGTGCAACAAGCGCTGCTGAAGTGGTTGCTCCTGCTCAGTAAGGTTTTTTTATAAAACCGTGAAGTGCCCTACGGGGCACTTTTTTATTGCATACAAAGCGCAGCTCTGCTAAAAGCCTTGCAATGGCTTTGGCCAGAAACCGCATCTTTTCCCTCCCGCTCATGGAGTTTCCTATGACAAAACCCTACCCCACGGTCACGCTTACCTCGCCGCCGTTCCAAATCACGCCTGACATGTTGGGCAAGCCGCGGTACGACCCTGTTGCTCACCGCAATATTCACCCCGTCACCGTCAACCTGACCGAAGCAAACCTGCGGGCATGCTTGGCAACGCCCCAACACATCAACGCCACGCTCTGGTCGTTGAACAATCACCCCACACTGGCGCGGGATGATCTCTTGAGCATCACCTGTCTTGGCCAAGCTGAGCCCAGCGTATTCGTTAAGGTGGGGCAGGAAATGGAGTGTTTTTACTGTGCCTGGTGTGTCGATGGTGAGCTCATTTTGCCGAGCATGAGCAACCAAGAGTTTGCCGTTCTCATCAGGGATACAGAGCAGCCTATTATGCCTTATCTGCTCGCGGCTTTTGGCGATAAGGTGAAGGAAAACGCCATGTTTCTTGTGCGGCATGGAGCGATGCTTCCCAGCGAGCCATCAGAGTTCGTGACCATTAATAGCTTGTCGTTGTGGGGCACTGAATTGGTTGACGCCAAAGATGCCCTGCCCACTGCGCAAGCTGTGGCATAATGCGGAGCCTCCCTTATGGGAGGCTCTTTTTTATGGCAAATGTTTTGCAATATCGGCCACTGTGAGCAATTGCGGCAGCACCACAGGTTCGGCGCTAGGGCGATACAGCACATAGAGGGGCACGCCCTGCCGCCCAAAATGTTCCAAAAAGGCGGTAATGGCATCATCACGCCGCGTCCAATCGGCAGTGAGGAGAACAAGGTGGTGTTTTTGCGCAAGTGTTGCAAAACTATCACTTTGTAAGACTGCCTTCTCCACCACTTTGCAGGTGAGGCACCAGTCGGCGGTCGCATTCACCAACACGGGGTGTCCTTGGGCCAGGGCGGCCTGCACCGCAGCCGAACTCCATGGGGTATGAGCTGATTGTTGCGGTAAAATAACCCATACAAAACAAGCAATTAAAAGCAGAAGCCCAAACCGAGCCGCTTTTGTACAATGGTGCTGAAACAGCCATGCAATCAGGCCTAAAATAACCAAAAGCGCCAATAAAATCATGGCCGTAGCGCTGTTGGTGAGGCTGGCAAAGACGTTCAGCAACCACACAGCGGTGAGCAAGAGCGGAAAACCCATAAATTGCTTAAACGCTTCCATCCATGCGCCGGGTTTTGGTAAGCGTTTCAAGAGTTTAGGAAAAACCGCCACCAGCAAAAACGGGCTGGCTAACCCCAAGGCCAGTGCAGAAAATGTCATAAACATCAATGGCTTAGAAGCGCTTAAAGCAAACGCCATGGCTGGCGCCATAAACGGCACGGTGCACGGGGTGGCCACCATGGTGACCAATGCACCGCTCAAAAATGCGCCTAAGTATTTGTGTTTGCTGGCTTTTTGCTCGGTGTCGTCTAGCCCGCGCGGTAGGGGAATCACCCCAAAAAAGCCCAAGGCTCCAAGGGTGAGCAAAACCACCAAAATACCAACAAAAACAGGGCTTTGCAGGTGGAAACCCCACCCCACATGCTGCCCTGCTGCCCGCAGTGCCAGCAACACCACGCCCAGCGCCCAAAAACTGGCCAAAATTCCTGCCGTATAGGCCAGTGCTTGGGGCAGCGCTTTGCCGCGCGATTGTTTAAATAACCCCATGATTTTTAACGATAAAACCGGCAAAACGCACGGCATCACATTCAGCAAAACCCCCGCCAAAAAGGCAAACATCAGGGGCAGCAAAACTGCCAGCCCTGTATATCCTAAATCTTTGATAGGCAAGGCATTTTGTGGGGTAAGCGTGGCGCTGACGCGGTAAGTTTCAGCCCCTACCTTGAGTAATCCATGCAGGGTGGGAATGGGCGTGTCTTTCCATGTATCGCGTTGAATATAAAGGGAATTGTTGCGTACCTCTTGCGGGGAATTGTCGGCAATTTGCCCTTCCTCGGCCGGGATAAACGCGGCCTGCGCCATGCCTGCTGGCAGTGGCAGAACAATATGTTCGGGCGCGATGCTGCCCGCAATTTGCAAGGTTTTTTGCGCATAAATTTGTGCGCTAATACTTTGATTAAAATAAGAATTTTTAACGGAATCTCCCACCGCAATCATGGCGTTCAGTTGCGTTTGCAGCGGAATGCACACATCTTTGCACACCAAATAATCCACGCTGGCAGTCACGTTCAGCGTTTCTCCCGCTTGGGTAGTGGCAGGTAGGGTGAAGGGGTAGGTGATGAGTGCGGGCGCAGAATACCCATAATTAACAATATCTTGCGTGATGATTTTGTGCGGCACAGGGTAAGTGGCGCTGGCAATGCTGGCGCCAGCGGGTAGGTTCCATGTCACTTGGTTAGCGTAGCCCGTATCACCAGGATTTTCCGCATAAATATGCCAGCCCTCGGCAGGTTTTATCAATAATCCCAATAACATAGCGTGGCCTGCGGGGGCTTGGGTGTGGCTGGCCAGCAGTTCGGCCACGGCCCCCTCTTGCGCCTGTGCCACAGGGCTCAACACAAACAGCGCCGCTGCCCACATGGCGCATGACAAATGGCGGATTTTCAAGCAAAGTATAGAGCATAAGGGGTGTGGTGTCATGGCCGTATCATGCTGGCATCGCCCCTAAAAAACAAGTACGAAAAACAACAAGAAAACGTAAACCTGCCCATGCCGCGTGCGTTGTTGCAAGTGTTGATTTTGCTGGCCAGCTTGCTGGTTGTTTTGGCTGTAGGCGCTGTGTTTATCGAGTTTTTGGCCTTGGTGCCGCCCCCGCAGGTGATGGATTTGCGCGATAGTTTTGTGAAAGATGTGCCGCTGTTGCTCGATTGGGCAACATGGGCCGAGCATAAAGTGAATTTTTATAAAGTTGTGGTGCGCCAAGTGTGGCCTTTTTGGCTTCTGCCCTTGTTTTGGCTGTTGGTGTGGGCCTTGTTTTATGGGGTGGCACGGCGCATGCAGCTGCGGGCCTTGGCTGAACATGCGTACTTTTTAGAAAGCAATCTCGACCGTACCACTCAGCAAGCCGAGGACACCCGCCAACACTTGCGCACGGTGCACGAAACGTTATTTGCGGCTTACGACCAAGCGCCCGATGCCTTGATTCACATTTCTGCTGAAGGTTATATTGAGCAATTGAATATGGCCGCCCAACGCTTGTTGGCGGCATGGGTGGGGCACGAAGAGCAATTTTTGCGCCGTAAATTGGCCGATATTTTGCCCCATTACGCGCAGTTGCCTTTGGCGGCGGGGCTGGTGCAAGTGCTGAAAAATGCTGAGGCATGGCGGGGCCATTTTACGGTAGGCAATATGTGGCTGGAAGCCACCAGTTTTGTGGGGGAACATGGCGCGTATGTGATGTTCCGCGACCTGACGTTCACCCGTGCTGATACGGCCACGCTCCATAATGTGCAGGCGCTTCTGCCGCAGTTGCTGCAAGGGGCGGCGGCAGTGGCCATATTAGATGCCGACGGCTGCTATACCCAAACCAATACGGCATGGACCACCTTGTTTGGCCTGCCTGATATGCCGCTGACGGGGCAGGTCCATGCCAAAGTTTTGCCCACATTTCCGCCAGAGTGGCCTGCTGTGCAGGCGCAAGTGGTGCGCGGCCAAAGTGTGATGCGTGAAGAAGCCTTTAAACTGCACGGCGTGGACGCCTTTTTGCGCTGGAGTGCCCGCCCATGGCGCGATGCCTACGGCCAGCTTGGTGGCACCATTGTGCAGGTGGAAGATGTGACCGAGCATGTGAAGTTGCGCCAACGCATGACCCAATTGGCCGAGCAAGAAAATATGCTGGCCTACCACGATATGCTGACTGGCTTGCCCAACCGCCAATTGTTCTACGACCGCTTGAATGTGGCACTGGCCAATGCGTACCGCCAGCTGACGCGCGTGGGCTTGTTGTTCCTCGACCTTGATGGCTTTAAAGCCGTGAACGACAATTTAGGCCACGATGCAGGCGATATGTTGTTAAAAGCCGTGGCGCTGCGCCTGCAAGAGTGCCTGCGCGAAACCGATACCGTGTGCCGTTTGGGCGGCGATGAATTTACGGTGATTGTGAATATTCGGCAGCCGCAAGATTGCGAACTGGTGGCGCGTAAAATTGTGGACGCCATTAACCAGCCCTATACCTTGGGCACCCACCGCGATGTGCGGGTGAGCACCAGCATTGGCATTGCCATGTACCCCACCCATGGCGGCAATGCGGCCGATTTGATTAAGAAAGCCGACGCCGCCATGTATGTGGCCAAGCACACGGGCAAAAACCAGTATAAGTTTTATGAAACGGACATGGAAGAGAAGGCGCCGGTGCGTGAGCCAAAAATGACCGCCGTGCTGCGACACCCGTTGAAACTGCGGCTTAAGAGTGGTATGACTTTGCCATGAAAATTGGATTTCAAGGTGTGTTGGGTGCTTATACGCATTTAGCGTTAGAAGAGTTTTTTGCAGATAAACCCCATGAGGTGGTGCCTTATTCTACCTATAAAGATTTGTTAGATGCGGTAGAAACAGGAGCCCTAGATTATGCGGTGGTTCCAGTAGAAAATAGCACCTCGGGCCGTGTAGCTGAGGTTCATTTGCATGTAGGGCATGCCAACGTATTTTTGGTAGGCGAGCATTATAAATCCATTAGCCATTGTTTGCTGGCTGTGCCTGGATGTGGCGCGCAAGTTAAAGAAGTTTATTCTTATGAACCTGCACTTTCTCAGTGCATTCATACCTTGCATAGTATGGGGCTGGTTCCTAAAAAAGCCTCGGATACAGCAGAGGCTGCTAAACAAGTGGCTGAATGGGGAGACCCAACCAAAGCAGCGCTAGCCAGTAGTTTGGCTGGTGAAATTTATGGATTAGATATTGTGCGACGAGATATGCAGGACACTTGCGATAACACCACGCGCTTCAGTATTGTGGGACCAAAATTAGAAATTGCAGATGCATCATTGCCTTGTAAAATAGCATTGCTGTTTGAAACGCAAAGTATCCCCGCTGCCCTCTACAAAGCCCTTGGCGGCTTTGCCACCAATGGGGTGAACTTGACGCGGTTGGAGAGCTATGTGGGCGGAGCCACTTTTAAAACCGCGCGCTTTTTTGCGGAAATTGAAGGGCATGTGCAACAGCCCGCCGTGCAGCGGGCGTTGGAAGAACTCCAGTTTTTTAGCCAAAACGTGCGGGTGTTGGGGTGTTACCCACGGGCAGAGAAGTAATTTTTTTGTTGCATACATTTTGTGTGTCTGCTAAATAAACCTTTGCCGTAAGGCACATCTGCAAAACCGTTTTAACGGAGAATGCTTATGACAAAGAAGGTCACGCAGTTGCCGTTCCAAATTACCCCTGAGATGATTCGGGGGG
>JBAQUW010000012.1:0-3579 GCA_049297755.1 Alphaproteobacteria bacterium | reverse complement strand
TGGTAGCGCAGGCTATCCATCCGTTCGGCGGGCAACGGGTGGGTGAGCAGGTGTTGCGGTGGGGTGCGGATACTCAGCATTTGGTCGTTATTCAATTTGTTAAAAAAGGTCACCATGCCGCTGGCGGAAAGTTGGGAGGCGTTCAGCAACAGCATGGCGTGTTGGTCGGCCTCGCGCTCTTGCGTGCGGCTGTGGCGCAAAAAGTTACCGGTGCCTAGGGCTTGGCCGCCCAATATACCGGCCATGGCGGCATCGGTGCCACCGCCTGCGGCAGCCGCACCCAAGCCCACCACGGCACCTGCAATGGTGGCAATGGTGGCATTGCGGATATCGGCATACCGCTGAAAGCCATGTTTGGCCAGCACGTGGCCCAGCTCGTGCGCCAGCACCCCTTGCACCTCGGCGGGGCTTTCGGCCCGCAGCACCAGCCCTGTGTGCATATAGATGTTGTTGTCGGGGGTGGCAAAGGCGTTCACTTCGTTATCCACCAACATATGAAAGCCCACGGTGTTGGGCGAAAGGCCTCCTGCTTTCACCAAAGGGGCTGCCAGTTGGCCAAGCCAGTCGTTCAGTTCCGTATCCAGCACCATGCTGGCCGCCAAAGCAGGCAGTGCCCAAAAAATGAACAATATATGAAGAACAACCCATTGCATGGTTTTACCATACCCCATGTGGAGGCATTTGCCTATGGGGAGTTGAACGGGGGGCATATATTAACGTGTTGAAAGTATTGTGGTTATTGTGGGGGTGTCAGGAGGAATAACGCCGCCATTTGTACCACACGCTATATAAAAAGGCAGATGAACAAGAAGAAGGAGTGTTTGCTACCCGATTATTTTTGCTGGATACCCCTTGCATTTCTATAAAAGGTATCTTATGTATGCAATGCAAAGGAGTGTTTGCATACAAAGTAGTCGCGCAAATACTTACTCAATATTATAAACGAGGGAGAGACGACCAATGACCACCAAAACCATCGCTGCCGCACTGTTGCTGGCCAGCACCGTACTGGCTGCTAATGCCCAAACCATGCAGCAAGCTGTGCAAGCTGCCATTACCGAGCACCCTGATGTGCTGGCTGCTAACCGCAACCAAAGCGCCATTGGTTATGCCAAAGCGCAGGCCAAAGCAGGCTACCGCCCAACGATTGACTTGGTGGCTGGTACCGGTTGGGAACACTCCAACAATTCAACCACCCGCACCCGTGCAGGCCGTGCGGCTAGCGATGATGGCCACCGCGACCTGTGGCGCAACGAAAGCCGTTTGACCATTCGCCAAATGTTGTTTGATGGTTTTGAAACCCGCAATGAAGTGACCGAGCAGGGCTTCCGCGAAGAATCGGCCGCGGCCAACGTGACCGAAACCAAAGAACTTCTGGCCTTGGCCGCTTTGGAAGCTTACTTAGATGTGATGCGTGCCCGTGAACTGGTGGCTGTTGGCCAGAAAAACTTGGACATTCATACCCGTTACTTGAACCAAATTACCGAGCGCAGCAAAGGTGGCCGTGGCAGCATGGCCGATGTGCAGCAAGCTGAAGGCCGTGCCGCCTTGGCCCATAGCAACCTGCTGGCTTTTGAAGGTGACTTGCGCAAGGCTGAATCTGGCTACTTGCAAGTGGTAGGTGCCAAGCCTGCTGACCTGAAAAAAGACGCCGCTCCTTTCAGCAGCTTGCCTGCTAGCTTGGATGCTGCAACCGACCGTGCCATGGCGAATAATTCTGCCATTAAAAGTGCTCAGGCCGATATTAAAGCCGCTGACGCTGCCAAAAGCGTTGCCAAATCTGCCTTCAGCCCCCGCTTGGACCTGGAAGGTGGCATTAGCCGCAACGTGAACTTGGACGGCACCCCCGGCACCAACAACGACCACAGCGTGATGCTGATGCTGCGCCACAACCTCTACCGTGGTAACGCCGACACCAACCGCGTGCGTGAACGTGCCGAGCGCTTTGAAGAAGCCAAGGCAGGTTTGGAACAAAGCCGCCGCTTGGTAGAAGAAAACATGATGAATGCGTGGAGCGACCTGCAAACCAGCAAAAGCCGCTTGGAGCCTTTGAACGCCCACGTGGAAGCATCGAGCCGCAGCCGCGACGCTTACCAAGAGCAGTTTGACTTGGGCCAACGTACCTTGTTGGACCTGTTGGACAGCGAAGTGGAATTGTTCAACGCCCAAACCGCCCTGATTAACGGCAAATATGCTGTTGACCTTGCGGCTTACAGCGTGATGGCCCACTCTGGCGAACTGGTTGGCAACATGGGTGGCGCACAAGTGGCTGCCACTGCTGCCAAAACCATCAGCAAATAAGGCTGAAATGACGAAAACTCTGTCATGCCACGGGGGCATGGCAGAGGAGGCGAGGGGGCGAATAACGCCACTTGTCAGGAAAATGTCAGTTCCTCACTTGTAAACCTATCGCCACACCCTACATATAGAGGTAAGAGAACATAAGTAGAACTTGTGGCCGTCGTACCAAATGAAGGGCCAAATTAAGGGAAAAAGACCATGCCAAACACCACCGCCACCACCGAAACCGCCACCCCAGTGCAAGCCGCCCAAGTGAAAGCTTCGGCCAAAGCCATTGCTGCTGCCAACCGAGCGGTCGATAACGATTCCCCCATTATTGCTGGCCCTGCTGAAATTGTGCTGATGCAGCCTGAAAAAGGCGCAACCGTATCGTACCTGGTGACCCCCGGCGCCCGGATTGATATGGATGGCATTGACATGGCCAATTCTAAACTGAACATGGTTGATGGCGACCTGCATATTACCCTGCCCAATGGCGAAGGCAGCATTATTTTGCTGGACTTTGGTTTGCTGAGCGACAAAGACACCAACCCCATTATGCGTATGGGCGGCCAAACGGTGGAAGGCAGTGACTTGATTGCTGAACTGGACGATTTTTCTGACATTGAACCTGCTGCAGGCCCCGAGCAACGTGGCACGCCCACCCTTTCGGGCCGCGATGGTTATTTGGACCCTTCACGCGTGTCGCCCAACCTGAATGAAACGCCCAGCGTGATTTCAGACGTGATTAACCCTTTCTTGATCAACCAAGGTTTTGGCGGCGGTAACCCTGATTTGCAACCGAACGAGCCAGGTGAAGCCCCTGGTGCCACACCTGCTGCTCCTGTGAACACCAACCCTGATGCCGTGAACGACACCGCCACCACCGTGTGCGGCACAGCTGTGACCATTGCGGTGTTGCCGAATGATACCGACCCTGAAAATGACACGCTGAGCGTCACCCGTGTGGCCAGCAACCCTGCCCATGGCACGGCTGTGCTGAACGCCAACGGCACCATTACCTACACGCCCACCGCTGGTTATGTGGGCAGCGACAGCTTTACCTATACCATTACCGATGGCAACGGCGGCACCGATACGGCCACTGTGAACATTACTGTGACCAACACCAACCCCGACGCTGTGAACGACACCGCCACCACTGGCTGTGGCGTGCCTGTGACGGTTGCTGTGTTGGCCAACGACACCGACGCCAACGGCCACCCTGTGAGCGTGAGCCGTATCGTATCTGGCCCTGCCAACGGCACCGCTGTGCTGAACGCCAACGGCACCATCACT
>JBAQUW010000011.1:0-3205 GCA_049297755.1 Alphaproteobacteria bacterium | reverse complement strand
GGCTTGGCAAAGCCAAGCACAGCCTGCCATGCGCGGGCTGCACAGCAGTGTGCAGCCTTAGCTGTTCTTGTACAAGAAATTACAAGAACAGCTATATCTCACCCCTTTTGAAAGGACGTACCATGAGCACGCCCGACACCAACGCCTGCGTCAACGCATGGTTGGCACACTTTGGCAACACCCCACCCGCCACCCCCAATGCCGTACTGCAATTGCTGCAACAGCCAGAATCTTGGCCTGCCCATGTGTTGGCGCTGGCCGACCCCAGCATTGCCAACTATTTGGCTGACAAACAAGGCGCTTGGGCCAAACGCGGCACGTTTGGCCCCAATCCCGCTGGCTTTGAGGCGTTGTTTGAGGTGTGCGAACGCATTATCTGGTTCATTCCCCACCTGAAGCAGCAGTCGGAAGACGAACTGAAAGAGATTTTCGAAAGTCTCTGCAAACCTCTCTCGCCAGAACTGCAAGCCAAGCTAGATGCCAGCATTGCCGACGAATGCGGCTGGACGGTGGAAGAACTGAACCACTGGCGCAATACAGGCAAAAAACCGCAGCGCTAACCTCCCACAGCAGAAGCCCCCGCAGGGGCTTCTGTTTTTTATTGGTTTAGTTGGCTTGACGACGCAAGAATGCGGGAATCTCCAAATCGTCCATATCAAACTCGCTTTCCTCGCGCTGTTTGCGGGCGGTGGCAGCTTTGGCAAAGTCTTCCACTTCGGCCACGGGGGCGGCAGTTTCGCGCTTGGTTTCGCGCACGTCTTTGCCCAAGTGGGGGGTGACCAAACTGGGTTTTTGCTTGGCAGCTTTGGGTTCGCCAAGGCCAGTAGCCACCACGCTTACGCGCAAGCGGTTGCTCATGGTATCATCAAACGCCATACCCACAATAATGTTGGCTTCGGTGTCCACTTCTTCGCGGATACGGTTGGCAGCTTCGTCCACCTCATACAACGTCATGTCGGGGCCGCCCGTAATGTTAATCAACACCCCACGGGCACCACTCATAGAAATCCCATCCAGCAAGGGGCTGCTAATAGCCATTTCAGCGGCCAACACGGCGCGGCGTTCGCCTTCAGCTTCGCCCGTACCCATCATGGCTTGACCCATTTCAGACATCACGGTTTTAATGTCGTTAAAGTCCAAGTTAATATAGCCGGGCATAATCATCAAATCGGTCACGCCACGCACACCTTTGTACAGCACATCGTCGGCCATTTTAAAGGCATCTTGCAGGGTGGTGCGCTCGGTGGCAATGCGGAAGAGGTTTTGGTTGGGAATCACAATCACGGTATCGGCTACCGCATTCAATTCTTCAATCCCCGTATCGGCTTGGCGGCTGCGCTTGGCGCCTTCAAAGGCAAAGGGTTTGGTTACCACGGCCACCGTCAAAATGCCCTGCTCTTTGGCAGCACGTGCTACCACTGCAGCGGCACCTGTGCCTGTGCCACCGCCCATACCTGCGGTAATAAACACCATGTGGCTGCCGCGTACGGCTTCGCAAATTTCGTCATAGCTTTCTTCTGCCGCAGCAGCGCCCACTTCAGGGTTGGCGCCAGCGCCCAAGCCTTCTGTCAGGGTTTGGCCAAGGTGCACGCGGCGAGTGGCAGCATGGCGCTCCAGCACTTGGGTGTCGGTATTGGCTACCACAAATTCCACACCGCGCAAATCGGCTTTCATCATATTGCCTACAGCATTGCAGCCAGCACCACCTACGCCAACCACGGTAATGCGGGGCTGGTGGGCTTTTTCGGGAACCATTGCGACGTTAAGGCTCATACCTGAATCCTTTTTGTTGAGTGATTAAAATGTACAACATCTGGTGCAACACCGCCAAGGAAGAAGTGCAAAAAACCACATCTTGTTATCCCCAGCCTGCAAGGAGTGTGTTCCATTTGTCGCTTCACGAAGCGCCGCCCAGTTTAAACATACGTCCTAAGCCGCTGAACATGCTGAAAAATCCACCCTGACGCCCACGCACACGGCTGCTTTGTGCCGCTTGCTTACCGCCATAAATCAGCAAACCTACCGGTGTAGAAAACTGTGCCGCGCCCGATAAATCAGTCAAACCCTGCACCCCCGTGGGGCGGGCAATGCGGACTGATTTATCCAACACCACCTCGGCCAATTGCTTTAACCCCATCAGCTGGCTGGTGCCGCCTGTCAGCACCACGCGGCGGCCAATGGCGTTTTCAAAGCCCGATTGCTCAATTTTATCGCGAATCATCTCGAGCATTTCTTCGCAGCGGGGCTGAATAATACCCGCCAAGGCGCTCTTTAATATATGCGCAGGCTCGCCATCTTTGTCTTCACCCACATGCTGAATTTCAATTTCTTCGTCTTGCGAAATGGCTCCCGCCATGGCGCAACCATGCAAGGTTTTCACGCGCTCTGCCACCGCTAAGGGCGTGGAAAGCCCACGGGCAATATCGGCTGTAATGTGCTGGCCACCCACAGGAATTACCGCCGTAAACACCAAGGCACCGTCGGCATATATGGCAATATCGCAGGTGCCGCCGCCCATATCCACCAAGGCCACACCCAGCTCACGCTCATCGGGCACCAAAGTGGCAAGGGCGCTGGCGTAAGGCTGCACCACAATATCTTGCACTTCCAAATTACATTTTTCCACACAACGCACCACGTTGCGAATGGCCGATGATGCGGCGGAAATAATATGCACGTCCGCTTCCAAACGGCTACCTGTCATGCCACGAGGGTCACGAATATCGGACTGATTGTCTAATAAATAGCGCGTCGGCTGGGCATGAATCACCTGCCGGTCGCCCTCCAACTGCCGCGCGCGGGCCACATCAATCACTTTATGAATATCGGCATCGTTAATTTCGTGCGGGCCCAACACCACCAGCCCGTCTGTCATGTGGCTGCGCAAATGCACGCCGCCTAGCGCCACCAGCACACCCGTAATTTCTACCCCTGCCATATCTTCGGCTTGGCGCACGGCTTCGCGTATTGCCGTTTCCGTGCGGTCCATATCCACAATCAACCCCCGCTTCATGCCACTGCTGGCATATTGGCCATAGCCCAACACGCGGGGCACATAAAATTCATCCAGCTCGGCAATAAAACAACTCACTTTGCTGCTGCCAATATCTAACCCTGCCACAATGCTATTTTTGGCGCGACTCATGGTTGGCCTCCCGTGATTGTGGCTGTAGTGGGCGATGACATCTGTGTGCTAGCCCGAGAC
>JBAQUW010000010.1:0-1769 GCA_049297755.1 Alphaproteobacteria bacterium | reverse complement strand
GATTGAAAACTTGGCACGGATGACTAAAGTGAACCTCAGTCACCCCAATAAAGGCTCGTTTACACGGGCGGGGTACGATTGGCGGGTGCAAATTCAGCCTCATTCCAGCTCGCTTGGGCCTGTGCCGCGCATTGTGTTGCGGCGCTTGAACCCAGATGTGATGCCCATGGAAGTGTTGGGCTACCCTAAATATTTTATTGATAAAATAAAGCTGGCTGCCGCAGCACCTAATGGCGTGATTTTATGGACGGGCCCAACGGGCTCGGGTAAAACCGAATCGATTCACTCGGCGTTGGTGAGCGTGAACCCCATGGCCAAAGGGCTTTCTGTTCATACCATTGAAGACCCTCCTGAAAAGCGCGTGCCTGGTTATGCCATTCAAATGGAAGCGGTTGAGGAAGATGCGCCACGTTCAGCTTTGCAATTGCTGAAATCATCGCTGCGGGCCGACCCCGACGTGGTGGTATTTGGTGAGATTCGGGATAAAGAAATGGCCAAATTGGTGTTCGACGCCGCCAACACGGGCCACTTGGTGTTTACCACCTTGCACACCAACACGGCGATTGATGCGGTGATTCGTTTAGATGAACTAGGAATTGGCGGCTTTTTATTGGCCTATGTGCGGGGTATTGCCTCGCAGCGGTTGGTGCGCCGGCTGTGTGTCCACTGCAAGCAGCCTATGGAAACGCCTGATGATTACACGCGCTATGTATTTGACCGTTATGGGGTAGAGATAGAGGGAGCCCATTTGTATAAGGCCAGCACAGAAGGCTGCGCCAGCTGCAATTTTTCGGGCTATTACGGGCGGATTGCTACAGCAGAATGGTTGGCGCCCAGTAAGGAAATTATTGAGGCAACCCTACGCCGTGATTTCGCCGATTTAGAAGATATGGCCAAGCGTGCAGGTTGGCAGCCTATGGGGCACATGGGGGTGATTCATGTGAAAAGCGGAATTACTGATGCCGCAGAGCTGTCGCGTAAAATATTGGAGCTCACCAGTGAGCTGGTGTAACGCCAACATGAAAGAGAAATAATGGGACTGAATATTCAAATTGGTAAAACGGGGCTTTCTGCACAAGACCGCATTGTGTTTTTGCGCACGATGGGGACTTGGCTTGCTTCGGGTGGGGGAAGAACGTCGGTACTTGAAGCCGTGCGTAATACTTGTGAGGCGTTTTCGCATGATGAATTTGCAACACTGAAGCCTAAAATGGATATGATTTCCCGCGAGTATGGCAATGGAAAAATGCCTTTGTACGAATGTTTTTTAGCTGCAGATTTAGGGTTTAATCACCAAGAAGTTGCTGTGATTGAAGCGGCAGAAAAAAGCAACCAGCTGCGCGTGGTGTTGCCCAATTTGGTGAGTGCGTTAGATATCCGCATGAAAGGCGGCCAAAAAATGCTGAAATCTATGTCGGTGCCGCTGTTGGTGGGCTTTGCGCTGATTTTGATGTCTCTGGGCGTGCTGTTGTTTATGTTGCCCATGGTGATTGGTCCTGTATTGGAGCGACGGCCTGATGCATTGGAGAAGTTCCCTAGCATTTTGCAATATTATTGGCACGCTTCGGTGTGGTTGCGCGCCAATTATTGGATTGCCATTGGCTTTGCCAGCGCGCCCTTTGTGCTTCTTATTTTGCGGTGGCTGGTGCCGTATGTGCGACAAAAAACGGATACGTTTTTGCTATGGTTTAAACCGTCGCGCCGCATGATTTTATCGCTCAATAGCGTGTTGGTGGTGTTTTTTATGCCAGCTTTGGTACGTTCTGGCA
>JBAQUW010000009.1:0-2935 GCA_049297755.1 Alphaproteobacteria bacterium | reverse complement strand
CCGATGGCAGTGGTCTTTCTCGTTATTTCTCTTGCTACAATAGGGCGAAATACCCCAACACCTTACAGGCGTATACGCTTAACATGCCTTAAAATGGGGCGCTTGGCAAGGGTGTTGGGTGGTTTTTGGTGGTTACGCCTCTTTATTGTGGTTTACTGCGGCCATGGCGGTGTGTACCCGTGCTGTGGGCATGGTGAACAAATTGTGCGCTAGCCCTGCTTTTTCCAGCGCCCATAAGAGCCATTTGGTGGGGTCGAAGTCGTAAAAACGTATGCCGTGCCGATAATCGCGCGGGAAAGCGTGATGGTAGTTATGATATTGCTCGCCTAAACTGAAAGGGAACCACCATACATTGCGGGCGGATACGTCTTGCGTGAAGGGTTGTGTGCCATAGTAATGGCATATGGAATTGATGGCTGACACAATATGGGTGGTGGCTGTGAGGCGTAAGCCCGTGAGCAATAAGCCCATCCACCATGGCGAGCCCACATGAATGCTGACCGCAATGGGCAGGGCAATATTGAATAAAGCTGACATTGGCCAATAAATACTGGCTTGCCACTGTGCTATAAAATTGTGTCGAATATGGCTGGGTAGCTCGGCTTCTGGCGTGCCTTCGTGGTAAATCCACTCCATATGAGCCCACCAAAAGCCTTTTTGAATATTATAGGGGTCGAGGTCTTTATCGGTATATTGGTGGTGCCGAATATGCGAAGCAATCCATTTGAGGGCAGTGTTTTGTAAGCAAAATAAAGCACCTACGGCGAAAAAGAACTCTACGACAGGTGACAGCACCACTGCACGGTGTGTCCATGCCCGATGATATAAAACGGTGATGCCTAAACCTGCCCATAAATACGTTAAGAAATGAAACCACATTTCTCCAGCATGGACGCCGTAGATATACATGGCAGGAAGTGACAGAGCGGCCAAAATATGAACAGCACCTAAAAGCAATACGGCGGGTAAATAAATCTTCATGCCCATAATTAAGGCACACTCTGCATAAAGAATCCTGACTATTTTCGTGGTGCGCCAATATCTGGCCACCCCCTGTGGCAAGGTTATAGCTGTTTGCGTATTCTTTATCGGCTTAGTTATAGCTATAGCGTTAGAAGCTTGGCGATGCCAGCAACAACAGCGGTATCGGTGCGTAAAATGGTACTGCCAAGGGTGACGGGCGCCACATGCGGCATGGCCAGTAAGGAGGCTTTTTCTTTAGCGGAAAACCCGCCTTCGCAACCCACCAGCAGCCCTGTATGGGGGGCAGTGTGGGTTGGCCATGGCTGAGTTTGTGCTATGCGCTCGGCGCACCAATAGATAGTGGTTTTAAGGGCGGCAAGGGTGGGCAGCAGAGGTACTGGCGGGGCAAGGGTAGGAATATCCAGCCGCTCACATTGCTCAGCGGCTTCTACCAGCAAGGTGTGGGCGCGTTCCATGTTCAGTTTATCGGGTACGCAATGGTCGGCCAGCAGCGGCACAATGTGGGCAATGCCAAGCTCGGTGGCTTGGCGCAGAATGCTATCCATGGCATCGCGCTTGGGTAAGGCAATGTAAAGGGTAAGGCTGGATGTGGCTTGGAACAGACGCGCCTGTTGGCCTACTTGGGCATGATTTTGACCATCAAACGTGGCATGAAATAGACCATCTCGGCCATTCAGCAGCGCAATGTCTGTGCCTGCCCGCAGGCGCAAAACCCGTGCCAAACGATGGGCAAGGTCTTTGGGCAGTGCTAAAAGTTCGTTGGGGCGAAGCGGGGCGTTAACAAAGAAATGCCTCATGCGGCGCGCACCATCTCCGCGCTCACATTTTTCAGGCGACCGCCCACTTGCATAATCACTTTACTGGCCAGTTGGTGCCCCATAGTGAGGGCTGTTTCAGCAGGTAATTTTTGAATGACACCTGATAAATACCCTGCGGCAAAGGCATCGCCAGCACCAGTGGTATCCACAGGTTTGTCTATTTTTTGGCAAGGAGCAAAGTGCTCCTCACCTGTGGTGGTACGGCAGCCAGCACCTTCACCGCTGTAGGTCATCACATAGGCTTTTTGCATCATTTTCACGGCAGCCGCTTGGGGCATGTGTTTTTGCAAGGTTTCAAATTCTTTTTTATTGCCAATAATCAAATCGACACCGCTGCCCACCACGTCTACAAAATTCATGGCCGCGCGTTCGATAAAAAACGGGGCGGCAAGGCTGAGAATCACCTCAATACCCTGTGCCTTGGCCACTTGAATAGCGCGGCGCACGCCATCCATTTGGTCGAGCAGCGTAAAGCCTTCAATCAACAACCGTTTACTTTGGCGCAAGGTGTCCACATCTAAAAAATCAGGCGTAATATGCGCTGTGGTTTGGGCTTGGGCAAAGGTGCGTTCGCCATCGGGCGTGTTGAGTACAAAAATTTGAAACGTGCGCACGCTGGCGTCTGGTTCTTCCATGCTTGCCCCTGAAGCAATCATTTCTTCATAAAAATGGCGGCCAGCGGGGTCATCGCCCACACGGCCTAAAAAGGCCACTTTATGTCCGAGCTTGGCCAGCGTCCAGCCCGTGTTGGCTGCGGCACCGCCTGCATTAAATTGCTCTATCATCACGTCTTCGTTAAACAGCATAAAGGTGGCATGGTCAAACTGCGTTGTATCGCCTTTGGTCATGTTATATTTTGTTAAAATGGCGTCTTCCACACGGGCAAAACCATCGACCACGGCATTTCCTAAAATTGCGATATCGTACATATTCTTCCCTCTTTTTCAGGGGCTATTCTGACTGGTGCAGTCGGGTTTGTCTACCTTTGCTGTGCAACCTTTGTACAATCTCTTGCATTTATAGGCACGTCCTGCTATCTGTAGCGCCATCAAAGCGCATGCTTTGGGCAGTTAGCTCAGTGGTAGAGCACTACCTTGACATGGTAGGGGTCACAGGTTCGAACCCTGTACTGC
>JBAQUW010000008.1:0-1785 GCA_049297755.1 Alphaproteobacteria bacterium | reverse complement strand
GGGTTGTGCGTTGGCCAATGTGGCCCACGCAGGTATTCTCGATTGGTTGCCCACGGGCAACGTGAAAGTGGTGCAGGGCGATGTGGGTGCCAGCAAAAGCCCCAAAAAAGTGACAACAGGTGATGTGCGCTTGGCGCTAAAAGAAGCCCTGACCCTGGGCACGGAAGCCGTGGTGGAACGCTTAGGCCAGCCCGATGGCTTTGCCGCTGATGACCTTGCCCACATTGCCCTGCCGAACGACCTGAAAATGGCGGAAAAACTCATGGCCACCGTAGGCCTTGGCAGCATTGCGCAAGATGTAGAACTGCGCCTGAACCGCGCCGCCGAAGCCGCCTTGCCTGAGGCAAAAGCCTTGTTTATTCAAGCCATTCAAGACATGACGATTGAAGACGCGGCCAAAGTACTCAAAGGCCCCAGCAACAGTGCCACCCGTTATTTTCAGCTGAAAATGACGCCTGCCCTCACCGCCAAACTCACCCCCTTGGTCGACCAATCGCTGAACGAGGTAGGCGCCATTGCCGCCTACAACATGATGAAAGGCGGCATGAACCAATGGGCGCAAAACCCCATGATTAACGGCATTGTGCCAAAGCTCTCCACCAACCTTACCACCTACACCGTGCAAAAAACCCTAGACGGCACCTTTGCCCGCTTGGCAGTGGAAGAAGCCGATATCCGCAAAAACCCCGCCCGCTGGACCAGCAACGTGCTCACCCGCGTGTTCCAGAAAAAGAAGGCGTTTTAGCCTTCATGTTCGCACAAAAGCCCCCTACCTTGCGGTAGGGGGCTTTCGCTTAGAACTCCTTGCGGAAGGCGTTATCAAACGCCTTCTCGCCGTTCGGGTCTCTGCCCGAACTGGGCTTGCCGCTGCTGTGGTTGCGGCTGGCGCGGGGCTTGTCGTCGTCATCTTCGTCATCGTCAGACGATGACCCCGCACCGCGCGTAGCCACACGCTGCCCGCGGCCAGCATAGCTGCCGTCGGAGTTGCAACGTGTGCGCCGAACCTTGCGCAATTGCAGGTGGACGTGCTCCCACTGGTTTGGCGGATAACACAAAACGCCACCATGCCACACTTGCAGCGCGGCATGATCCTGTTTTTGCTTGGTGCACCCCGCGCCTTTGAGCACGATATCCAAGGCATTCCCCTTGGGGTGCTCGCTCTGCCGAGCAGAAACTGCCCAAGGGTTCACTCGACTAGCAGCATCTTGCGCCGCTCCTGAGAGCCAGCCCTTGACGAAGTAAATCTGGGCTCCAGGGCAGCCATGATCACGGATGCGCTTGGCGCCATCGATCAGCTCTGGCTTCACGTTCGCCAAAGCCGCTCCACTTATACCAAGGCTAGACCGATGCTCTGCCCACGGCACATCTTCCCGCAGCAGAACGTATTGGTCGGGCGTTGGTGGAGGCTCAGCCAAGTCAGCCTCCTCAGCATAGGCCGTGAGGGACACAAGGGCAGGCGTGGACGTGGCAGGCAACGTCGTCTCTGCCAGCTTCAGTGCATCTCCTCCGCACGCGGAGAGAACCACGGCAAGCAGCAGACTCAAGATGGGGATCATCCTCATCTTTTGTACTCCTTTGGTTTCATAACCACCCGCACGGTGGTTATGCAAAAATTGCTGATACTGCGCTTGCTGCATATGGGGAGGCTCACATCACATTTCAAGGGGGCGCCAAAAAAAATGGAAAGCCCCACTCCACCTTGCGGCAGAGCGGGGCTTTCCATCAGTTATTTGTTGAAGACCTCGTTAAAGGTCTTGTTCAGGTCTTCACCTGAACTGCCGCCAC
>JBAQUW010000007.1:0-7910 GCA_049297755.1 Alphaproteobacteria bacterium | reverse complement strand
AATGTGTGCGCGCACGCGACTTGGCGGCTTATAGTATTTTGGTGGCCAAATTGGGGTTGGTGGCAGGTTTGGTGGCTGTGGCGTGTGTGCCGTTTGGCCACAAGCCTTTGGTGTTTGCGTGGGCATTTGGTGCGGGCATGGTGGTGGCAGCAGGGGTAATGCACCTGTGGCAGCGGCAGTATTTGCGGAGTATTCCCGCAGGAAAAAATGTCCCCCTCACCGCCGCAGAATGGGATGTGGTGAGGCGATTTATGCCCGTGGCCATTATGGCCAATATCATCAATGTGGCAGCCGTGCAGTTGGATGTGATGTTGGTGGATTATTGGATAACGGATACGGTTGCCATTGGGCTGTATATGTTTGCGTTGGTGTTTGCCAATGGGCTGTTGTTGTTTCAAGGACCCTTGGTGGCGTATTTGCTGCCCGAGTTTGGGCCGTTGTTGCGCAACGAGCCTGCGCGGTTTAACTGGCATGTGTGGCGCTACCAAGTGCTGCTCACGGGTGGTTTGGCTGCTTTGGCGGCGGGGATAGCGGTGGTGTTGCCGTGGCTGAGCGGGTTGGTATACCCCGTAGCGTATGCTCCTGCCATGGTGTATCTGCCGTGGGTGTTGGCCATTGCCGTGGCGCAAAGTGGTTATGGCGTATTGTTGGTGGGCTTATTTGTGCGAGACCGGTTGCTGGCCAGCACCCTGTGCACATTGCTAAGCACGGGCTTTACTTTAGCCGTGGCATGGGTGTTGGTGCCAACATATGGCTTGTGGGGCATTGTGGGGGCAAAATTGGCAGGGAATATGTTGTTTATTGGTTTGGCAGCGGCGGCCTTGCATTGGCCAGAAAAAGTACAACCTAAGCAATAAACACCAGCAACAACACACCCAACACCACGCGGTACGCCACATAAGGCCAGTAGCCAATGCGGCTGTTCCATGTCATCAGCACATGAATGGCTGCCAGTGCACACAGGAACGAACCAACAAGACCAGTGAGCATGGCCAGCATGTCGGTGTGCCATGTGACGCTACCCATCTCCATATCTAGCAACCCTAAAGTTGCGATGGCCATAGTCACAGGAATAGCCATGAGGCTGCTGAAACGGCTGCTGGCGGCGCGGTCGTAGCCCAAATAACGCCCCGCTGTCATGGTGATGCCGCTGCGGGAAATTCCCGGAACCAATGCAATGGCTTGGAACAAGCCAAAGACAATGGCATTTTTAAGGCTCACGGCAGGGCTGGTGCGGGTGACGGTGCGCGTATCAGCCCACCACAGCACAATGCCAAACACAATGCTGTTGATGGCCAGAATTTCGACACTGCGGGCACCTGTAGCCACCCAGTCTTTTAATACCGCACCGAGCAACAACACAGGAATGGTGGCAATAATCAGGGCAATGGCTTCTTGTGTGTGGGGGTGGTCGAGCTTGCCTGACAAACCACGCAAACCGCCCATGATGAGATTGAACACATCATGCCGAAAATACAGCAACACGGCGGCTAAGGTGCCCATGTGCACGGTAATATCAAAATTGGCCCCTTGGTCTGGCCAGCCAAACAGGTGCGGAATGGCAATGAGGTGCGCGCTGCTGCTGATGGGCAAAAACTCGGCAATGCCTTGCACAATGGCAAGGGTAAGGGCGTGGGTTAAATCCATATGCCTGTTTAGCCCGCTATTTGCGGTTGGTCAAGTCTTCCAGAGTGGCTTGCTCTTTGCGGGCTTTTTTGAGTTTGGCGGCTTTTTCCTGTTGCTCTTGCAACACTTCGTAGCGTTTTTTCTCGCTGAACAGTTGGCGAATCACCTCAAGCAATTTCTCTTTATCGTCCTTCACTTGGGCGCGGCGGGCATGGAGTTTTTTCACGTCTTCCACCGTTTTGCGGCTAAAGGCTTCCACGTCGCGGTAATCGGCGGGGGTGCTGTGTTTTTGCGCGGCTTTGTGGGCGGCTTCTACTTGCTGGTTCAGGCTTTTTTCGGTGGCGTCTAGCTGCTGCAACTCTTGCTCTTTCTGCGCCACAATTACCTGAATTTGCTCCAGCTTTTTATCGATGAGCTTGATGAGGGTGGGGAGCGAGGACATGGGGTGAGTGTGCCAGTTTTTAAGCGCTTAATCTAGGCTTGACATAAGTATACAATTCAATTAAATAGTCATGGCCAACTTGGCGTAACATCTTAAATTATGGAGTTTGACCCATGCGCGTTATCTATGCACGTGAACAACTCCCTGCAAAAAATGCAGCGGGGAAAGTATCCGCCAGTATTTTTCTGGCAGGACCAACGCCACGCGATAAGCTGAATGTGCTTTCTTGGCGTCCTCATGCCCTCGATATTCTAGCATCTCAAAACTTTAAGGGTATCGTTTTTGTACCTGAAGATGCTGATAATGGGCTTTCTGGAGATTTTAAGTACACCGACCAAACTCGGTGGGAAATTCAAGCACTTGGAAGAAGTTCTGCCATTGTATTTTGGATTCCACGCCAGATGGCGACCATGCCAGCCTTAACCACCAATACCGAGTTTGGTTTTTGTGTGGCTTTGGCACCAGAACGGCTTGTGCTAGGCGCTCCCCCAGAGGCAGCAAAAGTGGGATATCAAAAGCAACTGGCCAGAGATTTGGCTGTTATGAACGAAGCCTTTGGTCTCCCTTCCTCAAATATCCAAATTCCTATCTTGGATAACCTTGAAGAAACACTTAGGCAGGCGGTTAATATTGCTTGCCCGATTTAAGCGTTTCCCAAAGCCCCCCAATGGGGGCTTTGGTGTTTTATACCTTCACAATCTCTCTCAACTTCTTATAACTCTCGGCCATAGCGGTGCGGTCTACAGGGTCTTGCTTTAAAAAGTTGGCCAAGGCGGGGTACAGGGTCATGGCTTCGTCCACCTGCGGGTCGGTGCCCTTGGTATAGGCGCCGAGGCGAATCAGTTCTTCCATATCCATATAAGTAGAGAGAATTTGGCGGGCTTTGAGCAGGGTGGCGTATTCCTCCTTGCTCAAACAATTGGGCACCATACGGCTAATGGACTGGAGCACGTCGACGGCGGGGAAGTGCCCACGTTCGGCCAACTTACGCGTGAGCACAATGTGGCCGTCCACAATCCCGCGCACGGCATCGGCCACGGGTTCATCCATATCGCCGCCTTCCACGAGTACAGTGAAAATGGCGGAGATGGTGCCTTTATCGGTGCCTGGGCCAGCGCGCTCCAGCAAACGGGGCAGCTCGGCAAACACGCTGGGGGTATAGCCGCGCGTGGTGGGGGGTTCGCCTGCAGAAAGGCCAATCTCGCGCTGCGCCATGGCAAAACGGGTGACGCTATCCATCATCAGCATCACATTAAAGCCGCAATCGCGGAAGTATTCGGCAATGGCCAAGGTGGTATAGGCCGCTTGGCGGCGCATGAGTGGGGGTTCATCGCTGGTGGCCACCACCACGACGGATTTGTTCATACCGACGACGCCCAGTTGTTCGTCAATAAACTCGCGTACTTCGCGGCCACGTTCGCCAATTAGGCCAATCACGTTCACATCGGCCCCGCTGTATTTGGCGACCATAGACATGAGCACCGATTTACCCACCCCCGAACCCGCAAAAATACCCATACGCTGGCCATTGCAAATGGGGAGGAAGGTGTTCATCACCCGCACGCCCGTATCCATTTTAGCACCCACGGCTTTGCGGCGGCCTGCAAGGGGTGGGTTGGCTTTGAGGGGCTGGGCGGTGCCACCGCCTGCCAAAGCACCTTTGTCATCAATCGGTTCGCCCAAGGCATTGAGCACGCGGCCAATAAAGCCGTTGTTCACCGCAATGCTGGGGAAGCTTTGTTGGGGGTAAACGCGACAGCCTGGCCCAATGCCATCGAGTGCGCCAAAGGGCATGAGATGCGCCACTTTGCCGTTATAGCCCACCACCTCGGCCGCGCGGCTTTGGCCTTGGGTATCGGTCACCACACAGCGGCTGCCCATGGCAATGTTTTCCAGCCCTTCGCAGGTCATCAGCAGACCAGAAATGCCTGTGACGCGGCCAAACGAACGGACTGCCAAGGCGGCAGGGAGGTGGGGTAAAAGATCAGACATTGTGGAGGGCATGTTGCCAGAAAGTATAGCCCCCTTCTGTGAAAATGCACATACTTTACTTCATAAGGCTTGCAAAATAGGCCAAGCCATGGCTAAACTTGGGTAACAAAAAAAAGAGAGGCGCTCTTATGGCAATTCAACAAGCAACTTCTAGCCCCATTGGTGTAAAAAATGGCGCTGTTATTGGTGAACGCTTGCACTTGGTAACATTTTTACTATTGGGTGAGGAGTTTGGTTTACCTATTTTAGATGTGCGCGAAATTATCCGCATTACCGCCATCACCCCCGTGCCCCAAGCCCCTAGCTTTGTGGAAGGGGTGATTAACTTGCGCGGGCAGATTATCCCCGTGGTGGACTTGCGCAAACGCTTTGGGATTCCTGCCAAAGAGGCCGATGAAGAAACCCGCATTGTGGTGGTGGAATTGAAAAATACCGTGATTGGTTTGGTGGTGGATAGCGTGAGCGAAGTGTTGCGTTTGCCTGCCGATACCGTGGCACCGCCCCCTGCTATTGTGGCGGGCAGCATTGGTGCTGAATATATTAAAGGCATTGGCCACCATGATGAGAAGATGATTATTCTCATTGACATGCGTAAAGTGTTCAGCGACCAAGAAGTGGGCGCCTTAGAAGGCAGCCTGTAAGCATAAACCAACACCACAACCCCCTTGCAAGGGGGTTGTTTTTGGCGTATACGTTATAGGGTTGTGCGGGTCCATACCGTGCATCTTTCAGCACTTTTCCTCAACCTCAATGGAGATTTCCATGAGCGATACCAAGACTGTTGCGCCTGATTTGCCGCAGATTTTTTTGACACCTGATGGTTTTAGGGCCATGGGCGAGACCTGCCAAGCTAGCGCAGATGCGTGCGCCGCTTTGAGGCAGGCGCTGGGAGAATCTTTCAAGGGAACTCTTTTTGCTGAGCCGATTACCCTGGCTTGCAAAGTAGCTGAGTTGGGCCAGCGTCAGCTGGCGCGTCAGCTGCTGGAATTTGCTACCAATGTGGCGCATCATGCAAATAGCTGCCAGGTGGGATTGGATTGGAAGACTCAATATGATGGTTGGCCTGCCACCACCATGGCCCGCGCCGCCTAAAATGAAGAGCCTCCCCCCACGGGGAGGCTTTTTTAGGTGCAAAAAACCAGCCCCGCATGGCGGGGCTGGGGTTAGGCCAAGAGCTGAAGGCTATTCAGCGTCTTTTTTCTTGGCCGTTTTTTTCTTAGGCTTCTCTTCACCTTCAGTTTCAGCTGTTGCTTCGGCTTTGGCTTTTTTCTCAGGCTTGGCGGCAGCTTCAGCTTTGATGCCTGCACCTTTCAGCGCAGCAGCAAGGGCGCTATCGCCACCTTCTTCCTGTTCGCCATAGGCGGCCACAGCGGCTTTCTCTTCATCCTGCATCAGAGCGCGGATGGAGAGGTTTACCTTGCGGTCTTTGGCGCTCACGGTGGTGAGTTTGGCCTCGATTTCCGCACCCACTTTGTAACGGGTGGGGTCTTGCTCTTCGCGTGATACACCGAGGTCGCGGGCACGGATGAATACATCCACACCGTCCAGTTTCACGGTAATGCCGTCGGCGCCAATGCTAGCCACGGTTACTTTTACCGTTTGGCCTTTGTTGTAGCCGCCCATCACACCAGCGAAGGGGTCAGCAGTCAGTTGCTTCACACCCAAGGCGATGCGCTCTTTTTCAGCGTCTAAAGCCAAGATTTGGGCTTTGACTTTTTCGCCTTTGCGGTAGTCTTGCAGGGCTTCTTCGCTGGATTGGCTCCAGCTGAGGTCGGAGATGTGAATCAAGCCATCAATCTCTTCGTTCAAGCCCACAAATACGCCAAAGTCGGTGATGCTGCGGATGGTACCTTCTACCACGTCGCCCACTTTGAAGCCTTTGGCATAAGCCTGCCAAGGATTGTCTTGGGTTTGTTTCAGGCCCAGAGAAATGCGGCGTTTTTCGCGGTCGATTTCCAGCACTTTCACTTCTACTTTTTGGCCAACGCTCACCACTTTGCTGGGGTGCAGGTTTTTGCGGGTCCAGCTCATTTCGGACACGTGAATGAGGCCTTCCACACCTGGTGCCAAGCCAACAAATGCGCCGTAATCGGTCACGTTGGTGATGGTGCCGTTCACTTTGCTGCCAATGGCGAAGGTTTGGTCAACGGTTTTCCATGGGTCGTCTTGCAGTTGTTTCATGCCGAGCGATACGCGGTGGCTTTCTTGGTCGTAACGCACCACCATCACATCAATGGTGCTGCCCACTTTCAGCACTTCGCTGGGGTGGCCAATGCGGTGCCATGCAATGTCGGTGATGTGCAGCAAGCCATCGATGCCGCCCAAATCCACAAAGGCGCCGTAATCGGTGATGTTTTTAACCACACCTTTCAGCACTTTGCCTTCTTTCATGTCGGCCAGCACTTCATCGCGAGAACCAGTATTGCTTTGGTCTTGCACGGCGCGGCGGCTGACGATGAGGTTGTTCTTTTTGCGGTCGAGCTTCACAATCATCAAATCCAGCTCGGTGTGCATAAAGGGGTTGGCGTCGGTAATGGGGCGAGCATCGAGCTGGCTACCTGGCATAAAGCCCAGAATACCTTGCACATCCACCATAAAACCACCTTTGACTTTGCCAAAGATAATACCTTTGACGGAGGTGTTCTTTTTGCCGGCTTCTTCCAAGGCGTCTAATACTTCTTCGCGTTTGGCTTTTTCCCGGCTCAGTTGCGCTTCGCCGTGGCGGTTGTCGAGGTTTTCAACAAACACGTCCACCATGTCGCCCGTTTTGATATTGGTGCTGTCTTTACCAAAATCGATGAATTCTTTCACAGGCACTTTGCCTTCGGCTTTCATGCCGACGTCGATGGTGACCATTTCGCTGTCCATGTGGGTAATCACGCCACGTACCACGCGGCCACGGCCAATGCGGCCTTGGCCAAAGGTTTGTTCTAGCTGGTCGCCAAAGTTCACGTCTAGCGCTGTTTCAATCAGTTCAGGGGCCACGTAGGCCATCTCTGGGTTATAAGTCATGTTTATCCTTGCTTGGTTGGGCGCCGAGGTTGATAAGCGAGATTTATGACCACGTCGGCCTGCGTGGTGCTCTCTCGGAGGTATAGAATGGGTGCTTTTAGCGCGGATAAAGGGGGATGTCAAGCGTTTCTGTACTTGCAGGCGGAGGGCGGTTGGCTGTAGGCTGCGAGCTATGGAAACCCTCACCAGTCCTGCCAACCCACGCATCAAAGCCATTGCCGCGTTGGCGCAAAAAAAGCACCGTGCCGATACGGGGTTATTTTGGGCAGAAGGGTCAGAAATGCTGGCACGGGCGCAGCAAGCGGGGTGGGAGTGTGTGGAAGTTCTGAGCACAACACCTTTGCCCGCAACGACGATTTTGACCTCTGAGGCGGCATTGGCCAAAATAACTGGCAAAACCAACCCTCAGCCCATTTTGAGCGTACTGAAGCAACGCTGGGCGGGTTTGCCAGAAGCGCCTGCGGGTATGGTATTGGTATTGGATAGATTGCGCGACCCTGCCAACCTAGGCACCATTGTGCGCACGGCGGCGGCTACAGGGGTTCAACATATTGTTTTGGTTGGGGAAAGCTGTGACCCTTATAGCCCTGAAGCGGTACGCGCCAGCGCGGGGGGGCTTTTTCACAACACGCTCACGGCGTGCACGGAAACGGAGTTTCGCATCTGGCGGGCGCGGCACAATCTGCCCACGCTGGGCACCACCATGCAGGGCACACCTTTGATGGAACTCAGCCCTGTGTTGGCCAGCCAGCGGCCTTTGGCGCTGTTGTTGGGGAATGAATCGGCAGGGCTGGCCACAGGGCTACTGGCCACCTGCACCCACACCGTGGCCTTGCCC
>JBAQUW010000006.1:0-5176 GCA_049297755.1 Alphaproteobacteria bacterium | reverse complement strand
CCACAACTGCCACCAAAGAAACCGCGTACGAGCGCGTGATGCGCACGGGGGTGTTGCGGTGTGGGTATGCCGCATGGGAGCCCATGATTGCGATAGATGCCAACACCAAAGCCATTAAAGGCATTGCCCACGATACCATTGAAGCTGCCGCTCAAAACCTTGGGCTTAAAGTAGAATGGGCTGAAGAAGTAGGTTGGGGCGAATACTTACAAAGCCTTGAGCAGGGGCGTATTGATGCCTTTTGCAGTGGCGCTGTGCCGAGCACTGAGAGGGCTCGCATGGGGATTTTCAGCACCCCCTTTGCCTACACCCGCGTAGGGGTGTTTGCCCGTGCCGATGACATGCGTTTTGACAACACTACCGCAGCCATTAACCAAGCAAGTACAAAAATTGGTGCTGTCGATGGTACGGCAACCATTCAAATTATTCGCAATAGTTTTCCGCATGCCACCTTGGTCAGTATCCCCCAATCGCAAGCCATCACCCAATTGTTTATGGACGTGGCGGCCAATAAAACAGACCTCACCATTGAAGCCCTCAGCACTGCTGGGTTGTTTATGCATGCAAACCCCAATGTTATTCGGCATGTGCCTCTGCCCGCTGATTTGCGCGTATTACCGAATGTATTCACCTATGCCCGCCACGAATTTGCATTGCAACAACTGCTTGACCAAGCCATTTTAGAGCTGAACGCCACAGGCCAATTGGAAACGCTGATTGCGCGCTACGAACCTTTCCCGCAGGCCTATTACCGCTTAGCGCCACAGTACAAAACGCACTAACCACACATGCAATCCCCCAAAGCCAACAAAGAACTGGGCCAGCATTTTTTGCACGACCAGCAAGTGCTGGGACGCATAGCCGCGGCGTGTAAGGTGGCTGCGGGCGATAACGTGCTGGAAATTGGGCCAGGGCCAGGTGCGCTCACCAGCCATTTGCTGGCCTTAGGGGTGAAGTTGGCGGTGCTGGAAAAAGACGAGCGCTTCCCCCCCCTGCTGCAAGCCATGGCCGATGAGCACGGCAAAGGCATCGCCATTCATTTGCAAGACGCCCTGCAAACCGATTTTAAAACTTTAGCGCCCCACGGCAGCACCGTGGTGGGCAACTTGCCATATAATGTGGGCACCGAGATTGTGATGCGATTGATGAAGCCTACCAACACCTTCACGCCACCACATTTTGCCCGCATGGTGTTTATGTTGCAGAAGGAAGTGGTGCTGCGCTTGGTGGCCAAAGTGGGCGATGACGACTGGGGCCGCTTGGCTGTGTGGGCCGATGTGCTCACCGACCGCCGCCGGTTGTTTGATGTGGGCCCAGGTGCCTTCAACCCACCCCCCAAAGTCACCAGCAGTGTGGTGGAGCTGGTACCCCTGCCCCAGCCCCGTTATGACGTTGATTTTAAAAAGCTGGAACGCCTGCTCAACGCCGCCTTTATGCAGCGCCGCAAAATGCTCCGCCGTAGCCTCAAAGGCATGGTGACTGATGCCCAAATGGAAACCTGCGGCATTGCCCCCACCCAACGGCCAGAAGAACTGAACACGGCACAGCTGTGCGCCTTGGCCAACCTGCTGTAACGTCAGAGCTACACCAGCGCTTTGACAGCCGCGCAAATATGCGCCAATTGCTCCAGCATCACGCTTTCCTCGCGGGCTTCTACCATCACGCGAATCAGCGGCTCGGTGCCGCTTTTGCGCACCAAAATGCGGCCACTGTCGCCCAAGGCAGTTTCAGCTTCAGCCATGGCGGTTTTCACGTTCTCGGCTTCTAAAATTGCTCCCGCATTTGTGCCTTCAGGCAGGCGGATATTCTCCATTTTCATGGGCCATGGGGTAAACGTGCGGGCAATGGCGCTGGCGCGTTTGCCGTTGCTACGCATGGCCACCAACACTTGCAAGGCGGCCAAAATACCGTCGCCCGTGGTGGCATAATCGCGGAAAATCAGGTGCCCGCTCGATTCCCCACCCAAGTTATAGCCCTGCTCGCGCATGGCGGCTTCCACATAGTGGTCGCCCACTTTGGTGCGGTGCAGGTGCAAGCCTTTGTCTTGCAACAGCTGTTCAAAGCCCATGTTGCTCATCACGGTGCTCACCACTCCATTATTTTTTAAGGTGCCTTTTTCGTGCATATGCAAGGCCATGGCCGCTAAAATTTGGTCGCCATCAATCACTTGGCCTTTTTCATCGCACATGATGAGACGGTCGCCATCGCCGTCTAGCGCAATGCCCGCATCGGCACCATGTTGTTCCACCGCCTTGCACATGGCCTCAGGCGCTGTGGCGCCCACGTTGCGGTTGATATTCATGCCGTCGGGCTCTACCCCCACGCGAATCACCTGCGCGCCCAATTCCCAGAAAATTTTAGGGGCAATGCGGTAAGCGGCCCCATTGGCGCAATCCACCACCAACCGCATACCATGCAATGAAAAATCCTTCGGCAGCGTCGTTTTACAAAACTCGATATACCGCCCCACGGCATCTTCCACCCGCACGGCTTTGCCAATTTTGTCGCCGCTGGCACGTTCCAGCAGGTGGGGGTTATCAATCAAATGCTCAATTTCATGCACTTTTTCGCTGCACAGCTTCACACCATTGGGGGTAAAAATTTTAATGCCATTGTCGTGGAAGGGGTTATGGCTGGCGGTAATCATCACGCCCAAATCAGCACGCAAACTGCGGGTGAGCATAGCCACTGCAGGTGTAGGCAACGGCCCCACCAGCAAGCAATAAAAGCCCGCGCTGGTAAACCCCGCCTGCAGCGCACTTTCCACCATGTAGCCAGAGAGGCGCGTGTCCTTCCCAATCACCACCGTAGGCCGCACGTGGGTGCTGCGCTTGCCAAACACGTGGGCAGCGGCTTGGCCAATGCGCAAAATGGTTTCCACCGTCATCGGGCCGCTGTTGGCGGCGGCGCGAATACCATCGGTACCGAAATATTTTGTGTCCATTAAATCCTCAATTTCTCTAGAAAGTACTATATAGGGCAGATCCAGACTTTCCACAAGAGCTAGCTGCGCCCTTGACATTGTATGCATTTATACTTATAAATAAGTTCGCCACACTTGCGTTTCCTTTTTCAACAAAACCTGAGGAGCACTCTCATGAAACCCACTCTCACCGAAGCACTCGGTGCCATGTTTGTTATTGGCATCATCTGCTTTTCCCTTTATGGGCTATTTTTTCGGGATTCACCCGAGGTAACCGCTTGCAAAATACAAGGCGGCACCCCTGTGAAAGTTCGCAACGCCATCCAAACCCACATTCTCCCCTTTGCGGCAGACAACTACCACTACCGCTGCCACATGCCAAAGGGGTGATAGCCCAGAACCAGCCCCCACGGGGGCTGTTTTTTACGCCGTTACATCCACTTTATCCTTACCCGCTTTGCGCCCTTTGCGCACGGTTTTCACCTTAATTTCCTTACCCGCAAACAGGTCTTCTATCTGTTTGCTGTCTAAGGTTTCATATTCCAGCAGGGCTTCAGCCAAGGCATGCAGCTGTTTTTCGTGCTTGGTGAGCACTTTTTTGCAGCGGTCGTAGCCGGTCATCACCAATTTCGAAATTTCGCCATCGACCGATTTGGCCGTATCGCTGCCCATTTCGCTGCGGCTGCCAATATCGCGGCCGAGAAAAACCTCACGCTCGGCTTGGCCAAAGTGGAGTGGCCCCAAGCTACTCATGCCCCAGTTGCACACCATTTTGCGGGCAATGTCGGTGGCGCGTTCAATATCATTGCTCGCACCCGTGGTTTGTTGGTTCAGCACCATTTCCTCGGCAATGCGGCCGCCCATGAAGATGGCGATTTGGTTTTCCAAGAACTTTTTATCGTAATTGGCGCGGTCTTCCTCAGGCAAACTCATGGTCACGCCCAAGGCGCGGCCACGGGGAATGATGGTCACTTTGTGCAAGGGGTCTTTTGGTCCATCGATAAACAACGTGCAAATGGCGTGGCCAGCCTCGTGGTAAGCCGTTGTTTTTTGCTGGGTGGCGGTCATCACACTGCTGCGGCGTTCCGCGCCCATCATCACTTTATCTTTGGCGCTTTCAAAGTCGCTCATGTCCACCATGCGTTTATCGTGGCGGGCGGCAAACAGGGCTGCTTCGTTCACCAAATTGCGCAAGTCGGCACCACTAAAGCCAGGGGTGCCGCGTGCCAGCACTTTGGCATCTACATCGGCGCCCAACGGCACTTTTTGCATATGCACTTCCAATATTTTGGTACGGCCTTCAATATCGGGCAACGGCACCACCACTTGGCGGTCAAACCGGCCCGGACGCATGAGTGCAGGGTCCAACACATCAGGCCGGTTGGTGGCCGCCAGAATAATCACGCCTTCGTTGCTTTCAAAGCCGTCCATCTCCACCAACATGGCGTTCAGGGTTTGCTCGCGTTCGTCATTCCCGCCACCCAAGCCTGCGCCACGGTGGCGGCCCACAGCATCAATTTCATCAATAAAGATAATACATGGGGCATTCTTTTTGCCCTGCTCGAACAAATCGCGCACGCGGCTGGCGCCTACACCCACAAACATTTCCACAAAGTCAGAGCCCGCAATGCTGAAAAACGGCACGCCCGCCTCGCCCGCCACCGCGCGGCCCAGCAGCGTTTTACCAGTGCCAGGAGGGCCCACCAGCAATACGCCTTTAGGAATCCGCCCGCCCAATTTTTGGAACTTGGCGGGGTTTTTCAAATAATCCACCACTTCTTCCAGCTCCTGCTTGGCTTCGTTTACGCCAGCCACATCGGCAAAGGTCACTTTCACGTCCAGTTCGGTGAGCATGGTCGCGCGCGATTTGCCAAAACTCATGGCCCCGCCCTTACCGCCGCCTTGCATTTGGCGCATAAAATACACCCAAATGCCAATAAACAGCAGCCATGGCAGCAGAGAAAGCACATATTGGAAAATGGGGTTCACTTCCACCTCTGCCTGCACGGCAATATCCACATTTTTGGCACGCAGCTGGGCAATCAGGTCGGGGTCATTCGGGGCCAAAGTGGTAATGTTGCCCGTAGGGCTTTCCGAAATCAGCTTATTACCTTCCACCTTCACACTGCTCACGGCACCTGTTTCCACCAGTTTTAAAAACTGGCTGTAGCTCAGCTCTTGGCTTTTAGCGCCCAATTCCTCTTGCTTCACATAGCCCACAAAGGCCAAGCCCAGCACAAATAACACTGCCCA
>JBAQUW010000005.1:0-10457 GCA_049297755.1 Alphaproteobacteria bacterium | reverse complement strand
GGGTTGCCCATTTTGGTAGCCAGCGAAGGACGCAAACTGACCGTTGCCGAAGCCAAACGCCACAAAAAAGGCCGCCCATAGGGCGGCCTTTGGCATTAAGCCTCATCAACTGGCGGAGTCCAGCCATGTAGGTCCATGCCCAAATGCAGGGGGGCCAAGACATCGCTGGCCAACCATTCTTTGAGCTCATTCAAAGACTTACGCCCAAAGTTGGACATACGCAAAAATTCTTGCTCTGTGCGCCCAACCGCTTGGCCCATATAAACCAAGTTGTCAGTCTTAAGAGCGTTCTGCAGGCGCACAGAAAAGCCTTGGTCCTCAGCTTTCAAGTTCAACCGCGCCACTTGTTGGGGGGTAAGACCTTGCAGCAAGGTAGGGACAGGCGCCTCTGACTGCTCCTCTGTTACGGCAATGGTTGCCGTAACAGTAGCTTTAGGGGGGAGCAGCGGCAGCAATGCTTCAACCTCGGCAATTGGGCAGGTGAAAGCCAGCGCCTCGAGCATAGCTCCCATTTTCTCGGAAAAGATGCCTTTATAGGCAAGTTCCGATACTTGTGGATTGGCATTGAGTTTAGCCACTAAAGTGGCCAGAGCTTCCAGCTGCACGGGGAGAGCATTGCTCTTCGTGTACTGATTCCACGGAAACGTGACGCGTATGTGTGCCATGAGATTTTCCTTTGTGTGGGGAAAAAGAGAAAGTGATAACGCAAAACGTATACCGCATTCTCTGCCTTGCTGCAAGCGCCCAAGTAAGGTAAGTTGGGCGGGTAAGGAAAGTCAAAAAATATGCGTTATTTATTTACCCTTGGTTTGGCGTTGTTGTTGTGCCCGCTGGCTATGGCGCAAGCGCCTAAAGCTGCCGATGCCCTTGAAGTGCAAAACCCATGGGTGCGTGCCACCCCTGCCAGCGCCAATGTGCGCACCAGCGCCGCCTATATGGTGCTGAAAAATAATGGTGATGCCGACATCGACATCGTCGGCGCCAGCAGCACCGTGGCTGAACGCGTTGAGCTGCACACCCACACCATGACCGACAATGGCGTGATGACCATGACAAAGATTGAAAAAATTGTGGTGCCTGCAGGGCACAATGTGGCGCTGGAATCGGGCGGGCATCACATCATGTTCTTTAATCTTGCCCAGCCTTTGGTGGAAGGGACAGAAGTGGATATCACCCTACAACTGGCTGGTGGCCATACCCGCACCGTGCGCGCCAAGGTGATGCCGGTGAATTTTAACCCTGCGGCGCACCACCATCATCACTAAGGAACAGCCATGGCTTTGCCCATTACCGCACCCACCATTCAAGCGCTTAACCTGCACAAAGTGTATGGCCAAGGTAAGGATGCATTTACTGCTGTGAACGGCATCTCCTTCAACGTGCCCGCAGGTGCCTGCACAGGGTTGCTGGGCCCTAATGGTGCGGGCAAAAGCACCAGCATGAAGATGATGATGGGGCTTACCAAAATCAGCAGTGGTAGCCTCACCGTGTTTGGGGCGCCCGCCGATAATTTACCCCGTAGCGTGAAAGCCCGCATTGGCTTGGTGCCGCAAGATGATAACCTTGACCCTGACCTGACGGTAGAGCAAAACCTGACCATTTATGGCCGCTATTTTGGCATTGATACCACCGTGTTGGCCGAGCGTGTGCCGCAGTTGTTGGAATTTATGCAGCTGACCGAGAAAGCCAGCCAGCGCGTGAACCAACTTTCGGGCGGCATGAAGCGCCGCTTGGTGATTGCGCGCGCCTTGGTGAACGACCCCGATTTGATTATTCTGGACGAGCCGACCACAGGCCTAGACCCCCAAGCCCGCGTGATGATTTGGCAGCGCATTTTGGAACTGAAAAAGCAAGGCAAAACCCTGCTGCTCACCACCCACTATATGGATGAAGCGCAGCGCCTGTGCGACAATATTATTGTGATAGACCATGGCAAAGTGCTGGACGAAGGCACCCCGCGTGACCTGATTGCCCGCCACACCAAAGAACATGTGTTTGACGTGACCAAGCCGCTCCCCCGCCAACTGGAAAACTATGGCACTGACAGCCGTGAAGACGTGGGTGATAGTGTGTTGTTCTACACCGACGATGCCGCCACCTTCCGCAAACTGCTGCCGCTAGATGCCGCTTACCTGCACCGCCCTGCAAACCTAGAAGATGTGTTTTTAAGCCTGACCGGGCGGGGGTTGAGAGAGTGAGTGTGCACTTTACCCTTAAGCAAAACTCTGTATAATCAATTCATATGACGCAGCTTAAATTATACCAAAAAACGCCAATAAAAAGCCCAACTAAAAATGGCTTAAAATTTATTGATTTATTCGCTGGTATTGGCGGGTTTCATTTGGCGCTTCATCATTTAGGGCTTGAGTGCGTATTTGCTTCCGAATGGGATTCTCATGCACGTAAAACATATGAAGCTAATTTCGAAGCCATTTCTCCTCAGGTGTTTTATGGAAATTTTGCTGGAGACATTACGCAAGTCCAGCCTAAAAACATTCCCAATTTTGATATTTTGTGTGCAGGATTTCCTTGCCAGCCTTTTTCGCAAGCAGGCTTTAAAAAAGGTTTTAATGAAACGCGAGGAACCCTTTTTTTTAATATTGTAGAAATATTACGAGAGAAAAAGCCTCGAGCCTTTTTTTTAGAAAATGTGCGCCATCTGTTGAATCATGACTCAGGCAGAACATTTTCTGTTATTCAAAGGACATTAACTAAAGATTTAGGGTATTCATTTTTTTATAAAATTGTAAAGGCATCAGATTTTGGATTACCACAACACAGGCCCCGCCTATTTATGGTAGGTTTTAGAGATATCCATGATTTTAAATTTCCTTCCCCTGTGGGCATTCAAAAAACTATGTCTGACATTCTTGAGGGCGATTGTAACAAAAAAATTGGGTATACTTTGCGTGTTGGAGGCCGCAGCTCACCTATTCATGACCGGAGAAATTGGGATTCCTACCTTGTTGATAATCGTATCGTTCAAATTAATTCCAAACACGGGCTAAAGATGCAAGGTTTTCCAGAAGACTTTATTTTTCCTGTTTCGGAAACGCAGGCTATGAAACAGCTGGGTAATTCTGTTGCGGTTCCAGCGATACAGGCTGTCGCGCAATCAATTGTAGAAAGGTTAGCATGTTATGAAAATGCCAATATCCGAAAAGCTGGCTAAGTTAAATTTAATATCGGGGGATAAAGTTTGTAAAATATTCGATAAAAATTACTCGGATATTTTGTCTAAAGACTATGCATCAGAATCTGCCTTTGTAAAGGAGCTTTGGGAGCGCTATTCACCAGAAGGCCAAAACCTTAATGGTAAAGTTTTTGAAGGTATATTGGCCACCCTTTTTTACCGTTCGGCTATTCTTCCGCTGTATGTACAAGCTGAAATGACGTTTGTGCCAAACGTTGAGTTTGATTTTGTTGCTTATACACAAGAGCGTGGACCAATTATCCTTTCTGCAAAAACCAGTCTTAGAGAAAGATATAAACAGGCTGATTTAGAAGGGATGATGCTACGACAAGTCCATAGAAAAGCCTTGAGTTATTTGATTACTCTTGATGAAACAGAGGCGCTTGGATGTAATAAAAAAATTGAGGCTGGGAAAATATTAGGGCTAGATAAGGTCATTGTGGCTACGTCTAAAGATTTTGATTCTTTGATTACACAACTCAAAAGTTTTAATTATATAAAACCAAATAAAATAGACGTTATTACGAGTATGCGTTTGATACAGGGTGGGCTGTGAACACATACCCGCTCCTCACCCGCTTCTGGTTAGAATACCGCCAAGTGTGGCAGGCACTGCTGGCGCGCGATTTGCTGGATAGGCTGGTATTTTTGGCCGCTTTTGGCTTTGGTATGGGCGCTATTGTTAAACATATGGGCGAGTTTAGTTATTTGAGCTATGTGGCCACAGGCATTGTGTGCAGCAGCCCCATGATGACCATGACCATGGCAGGCACTTACGGCGCATTTGAGCGGTTTAATAGCAGCCGCGTGTGGCAAAGTTGGCTGGCTACACCGCTTACCCTGCGCGATATTTTATTGGCGGAAATTGTGTATGCCAACGTGCGCGCCATGCCTTCTGTGTTTATTTTATTGGGGCTGGTGTGGGCCTTAGGCGAACTGCCCAACCCGTGGGGGATATTACCCGCCGTGCCACTGCTCATGCTCACCAACATGGTGTATGGCAGTGTGGCGTTATGTTTTACCGCCACCACCACGCGCATTTTGTATTTTGCATATGTGAATACCTTATGGATGATGCCTATGTATTTGTTTAGCGGCGTGTTTTACGACCTTGCCCAAGCCCCATGGTGGCTGCAAGCCTTGGCCAATATTTACCCCCTGACCCACGTGTTGAATGTGGTGCGGCCATTGTTGTTGGGCCAGCCGGTAGAGCTCACCACCATGCTGCTGGATGTGGCCATTTTGCTGGCCGCGTTTGTTGTCACCTTCGCCTATGCGGTGTGGAAATTTAAGCAACGCCTGCTGGCCTAACCCGCACAAATCAGGTAAAAGCTTTTCCATGCGCGAAATTGTGTTTGATACCGAAACCACCGGCCTTTCTGCCCAAGGCGGCCACCGTATATTTGAAATTGGCATGGTGGAACTGGATAGCCGCATGCCCACGGGCCGTACCTTCCACCATTATTTAGACCCTGAACGTGAGCTTTCTCCCGACTCCATCCGCATCACAGGTGTGACCGATGCGCAATTGGTGGGTAAGCCTTATTTCCGCGACATTGCCGCCGATTTGCTGGCGTTTGTGGGCGATAGCCCGCTGATTGCCCACAACGCAGGCTTTGATATGAGCTTTTTGAACAACGAGTTGAGCTTGTTGGGCTTTGAACCCCTCAGCAACACAGTTAAAGACACCTTAGGCATGGCACGCAAGCTGTTTCCAGGCAGCCGCCACACGCTCGATGCCCTGTGCAAACGCTTTAACGTGAGTTTGCACAACGAGCGGGAGTTCCATGGCGCCTTGCTGGATGCCCGCCTGCTGGCCGAAGTGTATGTGGAGCTGACAGGCGGCCTGCAGGGTAACCTGCTGGGCGGTACGGTTACCGAAGTGACAGTGACAGAAACGGTGGTGGTAGAAAGTATTTCTGTTTCTGCCCTGCTTACCCGCGCCCCCTTGGTGCTGGAACCCACTGCCGATGAAGCCGCCGCCCATGCTGCCGCTGTGGCCAAATTAAAACAGAGCCTTTGGGTAGCCTAACAGCATACACAATATCTTGTGTAATTTATGTTGAAGGCACACTACAGGTGGTTTATAATGCCCGTGTAGCTTGATAAAGGAGAACCACCATGTGCCTCAACCTTCACGACGCACACCTGTTTTGCCAAGAAACCTCGGCGCGCTTGCAAGCCGCCAAGCGGGCCATGCCCGCCGCCACCGATTCCGAGCTGCAATTGCTGGTAACCAGCTGTTTGCAGAGCGAGCATCCTGAATCTGGCGCCGCCCAAGTGCGCGAGCATGTGGCCAAAGTGTGGCGCCAAACCTTTGAGGATGCCCGTTGCGCTACGCCTGCCTAGGGTTCGCCTGCTTTACAAGCCCCCGTTGATACGGGGGCTTGTTGGCTTTGTCACTCGCAATTATGGAGTGACAAAAAAGGCTTGTCAAAAAGTGGGGGTGAGTGCTAAATTGGCTCCATCATGACAAACCGTACTGCCCAAACCCCGATGCGTATCGCCCCGCAGGCGACGCTTTCTGAACGTGCCTGCCAGATTTTGACCGATGTGGTGGAGAGCTACTCCAGCACGGGCCAACCCGTGGGCAGTAAGGCGTTGGTGGAAGGCGGCAAGCTTGACCTTTCCCCCGCCAGCGTGCGCAATGTGATGCAAGATTTAGAAAAACAGGGGCTGCTGATGCACCCGCACACCTCGGCTGGGCGTATCCCCACCGAAAGCGGCTTCCGCTACTATGCCACGCAATTGGTGCAACTCGATAAAGCTGAAGTATCAGATGCTGCAAAAAAAGCCATTGCTAGCGTCATCACACCCAGCAAAAGCAAAACCACGCTCATAAAAGACGTGAGCGATGTATTGGGTGAATTGACAGGTTGCGCCAGCTTGGTGACAGCGCCTAAGCGGGAAGATGACCCTTTGGAGCAAGTGGAATTTATCCGCCTTTCTGGCGACCGCGTGCTGGTGGTGATGGTGACCAGCGGCGGCCACATTGAAAACCGCATGATTGATGTGCCTGCGTTTATTGATACGGATGAGCTGAACAAAGCCAGTAAAGAACTCAAAAAACTGATAGCTGGCCAAACCCTTGACCAAGCCCGCCAAAATATGATTTTGGGTTTGGCTGAACAGCGTGGCCGCGTAAACGAAATGATTGACCAAATGATGCTAGCCGCGCACGAATGGGGGCGCCCGACCGTGAGCGATGGCGCCATGGTGGTGGCGGGCTCTAACAACCTGTTCCGCTACCCCGAGCTGGTGCGCGACAAGCTGCAAGGCTTGGTGAAAATGTTCGAAGAAAAACGGCTACTGATGGCGTTGATGGAAGAGGTGAAACGTGGCCACGGCGTTCAAGTGTACATAGGGGCGGAAAATCCCTTGGTGCAATTGGCGGCAGCTGAGGCGTACCATAGCAAAGACGTGATTCAAGACTGCGCCATGATTGCCAGCGCTTACGGCAATAAAGCCGATAACATCATCGGCACCTTGGGCGTAATTGGCCCCTTGCGTATGAATTATAAACACACGGTGGGATTGGTGAATTATACAGGCAAAATGCTGAGCGCCTTGCTAACCCCCGAAGCCAAAAGTGGAGAATAGAGATGACAACTGAACCCCTACAACAACCCACCGCCGAAGCTGCACCTGTGGTGGAACTACCCGCTGGCGATACCACCGCCAAAGAGCGCGATGAGTGGAAAGACAAAGCCCTGCGCTTGGCGGCCGATATGGACAACTTGCGTAAACGCACGCAGAAGGATTTGGAAGAAGCGCGCACCTTCAGCCTCACGCACTTCGCGCGTGATATGCTCACCGTGGCCGATAACATGGGGCGCGCACTGGAAGCTATCAATGGTAAGGAAGCTGTTGACGTCAAAACCCTGCAAGAAGGTGTGGCTATGGTGGCCTATCAGCTAGAGCAAACCCTGAAGCGCCACCGCGTAGAAAAATTTAATGGTGTGGGAGAGGTGGCCAATCCTGAACGCCACCAAGTAATGAACACTGTGCCGAGCAACCACCCCGCAGGCCACGTGGCGCAAGTTTTACAGGCGGGATATATGCTGGCAGGGCGGCTGCTGCGCCCAGCACTCGTGACGGTATCGGCTGATAAACCCGCAGAACCTCAAGGAGAGTAAGCCACATGAGCACGTCTTTACCGACAATTTATACCAGCACGGTCATTGTGTATCGGGGGTTATTGAAGTTGGCAGAAAGTGCCAAACCGCAGCTGACTGCCGACCCGAAACACCAAAAATGGTGCGCCAGCATGGCCGAGAAAATTTTGCCTTTCAAACTGGCGATGGATGCCGCGATGGAAAACAAAGACAGCCTTGCCACCAAAGCGGGGAAAGAGGGTTTGAAAGCCCAAAGCCACTTTGGCACCATTGCCAAGACCGATTGGGCTTGGGCCGGTGACGATGGCATTGCTGTGCACAACAACGCCCTTGTTGTGGCCAAAGCAAAATTGTAAACGTGCAAAAATTTGAGCTGGCACTCTTGACACGAGAGTGACAATTTAGTAGATATCTCACATATAAATCAAAGTTTCAAATGAAGGAGAAACGCACATGGCTAAAATTATCGGTATCGACTTGGGCACCACCAACAGCTGCGTTGCCATTATGGACGGCAAAGAAACCAAAGTGATTGAAAATAACGAAGGCGTGCGCACCACGCCTAGCATTGTGGCCTTTGCGAAAGATGGCGAAAAACTGGTAGGCGCCAGCGCCAAACGCCAAGCCGTGACCAACCACGCCAATACGTTGTTTGCCATTAAGCGCCTCATTGGCCGCCGCTTCGACGACCCTATGGTGAAGAAAGCCATGAAAAATAGCCCCTTTGAAATTGTGGCGGGTAAAAATGGCGATGCCTGCGTGCGCGTGGAAGGTAAGGAATACTCCCCTTCCGAAATCTCGGCCATTATTCTGCAAAAAATGAAACAAACGGCCGAAGATTACTTGGGCGAAAAAGTGACCGAAGCCGTGATTACCGTGCCCGCCTACTTTAACGATGCCCAACGCCAAGCCACCAAAGATGCTGGCAAGATTGCAGGGTTGGAGGTAAAGCGTTTGGTGAACGAACCTACTGCTGCCGCACTTGCCTACGGCTTTAGCGAAGACAGCAAAGAGAGCAAATTGGTGGCGGTGTATGACTTGGGCGGCGGTACCTTCGATATCTCCATTCTGGAAATTGGCGATGGCGTGGTGGAAGTGAAAGCCACCAACGGCGATACCTTCTTGGGCGGTGAAGACTTTGACAGCCGCATTATCGACTGGTTGGCCGATGAATTCAAAAAAACCAATGGTATTGATTTGCGCGCTGATAAACTGGCCCTGCAACGCCTGAAAGAAGAAGCAGAGAAAGCCAAAAAAGAACTCTCCAGCGCCAAGAGCATCGACATCAACTTGCCTTTCATTACCGCTGATGCCAGCGGCCCCAAACACCTACAAGTGCAACTCACCCGCGCGAAGTTGGAAAGCTTGGTGGACGACCTCATCACCAAATCGCTCGAGCCCTGCAAAGCTGCGTTGAAAGACGCAGGCGTGAGTGCCAAGGATATTGACGATGTGCTGCTGGTGGGCGGCCAAACCCGTATGCCCAAAGTGCAAGAACTGGTGCAGAACTTCTTCGGCAAAGAGCCCAACAAAGGCGTAAACCCTGATGAAGTGGTGGCCATTGGCGCAGCCATTCAAGGCGGTATTTTACAGGGTGACGTGAAAGATGTGCTGTTGCTGGATGTAACCCCGCTGAGCCTTGGCATTGAGACCTTGGGCGGCGTGTTTACCACCCTTATTTCGCGCAACACCACCATTCCTACCAAAAAATCGCAGGTGTTCAGCACGGCTGAGGATAGCCAAACGGCGGTAACCGTGCGGGTGTTCCAAGGCGAACGCCCCATGGCAAGCGATAACAAATTGCTGGCGCAGTTTGACTTGAAGGACATCCCCCCCGCCCCCCGTGGCGTGCCCCAAGTGGAAGTGACCTTTGACATTGACGCCAACGGCATTGTGAACGTGAGCGCCAAAGACAAAGGCACAGGCAAAGAACAAGTGGTGCAAATTAAGAGCGATGGCGGCCTTTCTGAAGCCGATATTGAGCGTATGGTGAAGGAAGCTGAACAAAACGCAAGTGCCGACCAAGAGCGCAAAGACGCCGCCGAAACGCGTAATCAGGCGGAAACAGCCCTCCACAGCGTGGAAAAATCGCTGAAAGAGCACAAAGACAAAGTCGACGCCAAAGTGGCCGAAGATATAGAAAATAAACTGGGGGACTTGAAAAAGGCGCTGGACGACACCACACTCACCTCAGTAGCACTAAAAGAGAAGACCGAAGCACTGGTCAACGCCAGCATGGCACTGGGAGAAGCCATTTATAAGGCCCAACAGGCCGAGGCCGCCCCAAGCCAAGAAGGCGCCGCCAATGCTGAGGGTTCAACCACCGCAAAAAAAGATGATGACAACGTGGTGGATGCGGTGTATACAGAAGGCGAAACGGACGATAAACCACGCAAAAAGGCATAAAAGGAGGCATATGGGCTACACACAACGGTTGAACATTTCAAGTTTTATGTTGGCTGCCATGTTGGCGGCAGGTGTAGCCCATGCCGATACTTACGCCAGTGGGTATTCCCATGGTGGGAGTAACGATTACCTGAGTGGTTATGGCAACAGCAGCCAAAATGATTACTTGAGCGGTTATGGTAACAGCGGCTACACCCGCAGCTACGGCACTACCAGCAACAATTATGGCAGCCGCGGCGGCTATGTGCGCGATTTTACCAGCACCCAATGGGGCGGTGCCGTCACCATTCAACGCCGTGCCGATTATGCCCAAGTTCGCGCCCAAGCCGCAGCCAACCAAGCCGCCCGCAATGCCTACCACAACGCCAACCCACCCTGTGGTGTGTATGGCCGCGTGCCCGCCCGCTGCTTGCGTGGCCAGCGCGATTAATAGCTGCTCAGTAAGCAAACGCTTACCGCAATTAAGCACGCTTAAGTGTATGATAAAAAAGATAAACAACCCATGCGCACCGTTGGCTTTAAACCCGAATATGTGCCGCTGATACTGGCGGGCACCAAAACCCAAACGCGCCGCCGTGGGGTAAAACACTATGCCGTGGGCCAATGCCTTACTGCCCAAAACTCGGCCACGGGGGAGGCGTTTGCAGTGCTGGAAGTAACGCGTGTGTTCCCCCAATATTTTGCCGAGATGACTGATGCCGATGCGGTAAAAGATGGGTTTCCCAATCGCGCACTTTTCTGGC
>JBAQUW010000004.1:0-2149 GCA_049297755.1 Alphaproteobacteria bacterium | reverse complement strand
GTTTTACACAAGGCGGCTATTGGGCTAATAGGCTGATGGGCTGACGAGATGATGGGCTGTTGGGCGGATAATGACGAAAAGAGCACAACACAAAGGGCTGACACCGTCAGCCCCTTAGCTCATCAGCCCAACAGCCGCTTAAGCAAACTCTTCCAACAGTTCGCTTGCCTTCACGGTTTTGTCGGTCACTTTGGCTTTGGCAACCAACCAGTCAGTGGCTTTTTGCTCCAAAATGGGGCCAGCCAGTTGTTGGCGGTTTTGGGGGTTGCTGAAGTACTCTTGCACTTGCTGGGCTTGGGGGCCTGCATGTTGCATTTGCTCCATAATGGCGCGGCGCAGGTCAGCTTCTTCCACTTGCAGCTTTTCGCGTTTGGCAATTTCAGCCAACACCAAGCCCAGCTTCACGCGGCGGGTGGCCAACGGTGCCATTTCGGCTTTCAGCTCTTCCATGTTAATGCCAGCCTGTTCAGGGGTCATGCCACGGCGCTGAATGTTATTCAGTTGGCCTTGCAGCAAACCAGCCATTTCGCGTTCCACCAAGCCGCTGGGCAGGTCGAAGCTGTTGGCGGTGTCCAAGTGGTCGAACAAGTGGCGTTTCAGGCGTTGTTGGGTGGCGCTGTCCAAATCACGTTGCAGGCCGCCCGCAATCAGTTCCTTCAGCTTGGCCATGCTGTCTTGGCCCAGTTGTTTGGCAAAGTCGTCGTTCAGCTCTTGTGCTTCGGGGGCTTCCACTTTGTCGACGGTCAGCTTAAACACGGCAGGTTGGCCAGCCAGTTCAGCGGCGTGGTATTCCTTCGGAAAATCCACTTTCACGTCCACCTTATCACCTGCTTTGGCGCCAATCAGTTGGTCTTCAAAGCCAGGAATCAGGCTGTTGCTGCCCAACACAATGGCAAAATCTTTCAAGTTGCCGCCGTCAAACGCCGTTTCGGTTTTGCCTTTCACGGTGTAGCCTTGGCCCGTCACCAGCACGCGGTCGCCTTTGGCGGCTTTGCCTTTTTTCTCGGCAAAATTTTGCAGGCGGCCTTGCAGGTCGGCCAGCGCTTTGTTCACCATCTCATCGTCGGGCTTCGCGGTTTCGCGGGTCAGCACCATGGTGTCTAAACCCATGGGTTCAAAGGTGGGGAACAGCTCAATATGCGCCGTAAAGGTAAAGTCTTTGCCAGCGTCATGGTCGTGCGCGTGGTCAATTTTGGGCATACCCGCCATGTTCAGTTTGTTATCCACCAAGGCTTTGGAGAGGCCTTTGTTGATGAGGTCGTGCTCCATTTCGTGGAAAGCGCGGTCGCCAAAACGTTCCTGCAACAATTTAATGGGGGCCTTACCAGGGCGGAAACCAGGAATGGTTTGCTTTTCACCAATCTGCATCAGCTTGGCTTCAAACTGGCGCTGCACGTCGGCCTGCGGAATGGTGACGGTAATGTCGCGGTTCAGCTTGCCTGTTTCTTTTACGGTAATTTGCATGGGTGCACTTTCTACATTGATTGCCTTAAAACTGTGCGCAGTTATAACTGAGAGTGGCGCGCAGGGCAAGAAAGTGTTACATAAGTTTGCACCAAACGTGCGCATGTGGCGAAATTGGTAGACGCGCCAGATTTAGGTTCTGGTGGGCAACCGTGGGGGTTCGAGTCCCTCCATGCGCAGGATTTTGATGGTCGCTACGCCATGGGAAACCCATGGCTTGCGTTCAAGGGGGCTTCGCATCCCCTTGAAAATCCCCGCGTCGCCTCTCTCCTTTCAGTCGCGCCGGCTCCGCGCACCATGCCAACCGCTGGTGGTTGTTTGTGTTGGGTTTTGTGGCAACAAAAAAAGCAGGCCATGCCTGCTTTTTAAAACTTCTGGCGGGAATGACGGGGCTCGAACCCGCGACCTCCGGCGTGACAGGCCAGCACTCTAACCAACTGAGCTACATCCCCACAAGTGAGTGGTTTATAACTGCACTTCATCTTCTCGTCAACAGACAGTTGCACTTTGTTGAAAATTTCGTTATAGAGACTTCCACCACAGTATGGCGGCCATAGCTCAGTGGTAGAGCATCGGCTTGTGGTGCCGAGTGTCGGGGGTTCGATACCCCTTGGCCGCCCCAAAATTGCAAAGGCAGGGTTTTCCTGCCTTTTTTTGTGGCGCATATGCAGGCGTAGCTGTCAGT
>JBAQUW010000003.1:0-17436 GCA_049297755.1 Alphaproteobacteria bacterium | reverse complement strand
TGGGCGGTATCGGGTTCTTCTAAAATACAGTTGTAGCCATAGGTTTGGTAATACTGGCGCAGGCGGTTTGCCTTGGTTTCGCAATGCAAATACATGTGCTGGTAGCCATGGGCCTTGGCGGCGTTGTGGCACAACTGAATGAGCGCATTCCCCACCCCCTGCTTACGAATACTGGGGTGCAAATACATGCGCCACAGCGAGCCCACGGTTTGCGGATGAGGGTAAATCTCTTTTAACAATTCCACCATGTTGGGTTTCCACCACAACCCGCGCAAACCAGCGGTTCCTAGTACCTCACCCGCCGCATTTTGCACAATAAAAAAGCGGCTGCGTTGGGCCACATCATAGTGGCCATGGGGCTGGGTGAGACTATCCAAATCTTCATGCCATGCAGGCGTATAATCGTAACCATAGGTGTCTTTAATCACCTGCAAGCAAAAGGTTCTGGCTTGTGCGCCCAAGGCTTCATCGCCCGCAAAAGGTACAATTGTTAAACCTTCAGGCAACAGCACAGGCATGGCAGGTTACTGAATCAGCGGCGACCATGCAGGGTCGCTGGCGTTGCGCGGCGTAGGCAGTTCGCGCAAATTATGCCCTGTTAAATCAATACTATACACCTTGGTTTTACCCCCACGCACTTGGCGGGCAAAGGCCAGCACGCGGCCATTCGGGCTCCAAGTGGGCGATTCATCCATGTAGCTGTCGGTGAGCAAGCGTTCTTCCGTGCCGTCCACATCAATCACACCAATATGGAAGACTCCCCCTTGCGATTTGACAAAGGCAATCAAATCGCCCCGCGGGCTCCATACGGGCGCAAAATATTTGCCCGTACCAAAGGTCAAACGGCGCAGATTTGAGCCATCGGTGTTCATAATATACAACGCAGGGTTGCCGCCACGGTTGCTGTTAAACACAACCTGTTTGCCATCGGGCGAAAAGTCGGGCGAGGTGTCAATCCCACGGTGGTCCGTAAGCCTGTTCAGCTGCCGCGTGCGCAAATCCATGGTGTAAATTTCCGGGTTGCCTTCGTGGCCTTTGGTGAGCGTCATGGCCACAATGTTGGCTTCGGGCGAGAATCGCGGGCTGCTGTTCAAGCCTTCAAAATCGCCCACAATTTCTTGCTTACCCGTGGGCAAATCTAACAAGTACAAACGCGGTAACCCATTGGCGTAGCTCATATAAATAATCTTTTGGCTGTCGCGGTCAAAGCGCGGGGTGAGCACCAAATGGGCACCACTGGTCAGGCACTGATAATTGGCACCGTCTTGGTCCATCACGCACAGGCGTTTGACGGTTTGACCACCAAAACCGGGCTCCTCGCCAATGTGCACAATACGGGTCGCAAAATAGCCGCTTTCGCCAGTCAGGGCTTGGTAAATATCGTCGGAAATACGGTGTGATAAATGGCGCCAAAATTTCTCTTCCACGGTGTAGCGGCGGCCAATCAATTGCTTCTCGTCTTGCACGTCGTAAAGGCGGAAATCCACGCGGATTTTGGCCGTTCCGCCCTCGGTCACGCGGGCCACGTTGCCCGTCACAATGGCGTCGGTATTAATCATCCGCCAATCGGCATATGTAGGGCCTTTTTCGTTGAGAATCCGCGCATCTTGGAGGTAAGCTTGGCGGTCAATCACGCGGAAAAGGGCGCTATTTTTAAAGTTACCAAAAATCACATCGGCAATATCGCGGCCCAGCTGGGGTTCGGTGCCAATGCTGGTGTCGAACAGCGGCACAGCCAAGGGCAAAGGGTCGGCGCTGGGGTTAGACAGGTCAATCCGCACACGGGCATGCGACGTGCAAGCCATTGAAATAAAAGCAATAAAAAACGCAATCCATACCTGACGCATACCAAACCCCTTTGTTAACCTTGGCGTATGCTACCTGTTTGGCGGGGACATTTCAACGGAGCTTTTTCCCCAATGCCGCTTTTTACCATTTTTTCACTTTTGGAGCCGACGCGCAGATATGACAGACTTTGCCACCTGTGGATAACTCTGCAACTTGTTGATTTTATTGTGTACAAAATCGGCTCCGCAGCGGCTTTTATATGCAACCAACGGAAAAGCCGAATTGTACCTTTTTATACATGCCCATTCCGCTGAAAAGCCGATGGCGACGAGGCTTGACATTGCATACAAAACTTCTTATATAACGGCAACGACACGCGTGGCCTCCCCCTTCCCGACCTGTCAGTCGCGAACGGGGAGGTCATCGGGGCTCACCTGACTGACCTTTTCGACCGCCCGATTGGCGGATAACGTCTCTTATGGAGAGAATCAACTATGATGTATCTTCTCGGAATGGCGGCTTTGTTGGCCGTGCTGGCGGGCATTCACTTTTTGGTGCCAGCCAAGGATACCTTCAATCGCCCCATAGCGAAGGGCAAACTGCTGCTGGCAACGCTGGCCATGATGGTAGCGTTCACCATCGTCAACTCCACCATCGTGGTGAACGACGGTACGATCGTCATCACCCGCTGGTTCGGCAAGCAGCAAGACGGTTATATTGCTGGGGGGTTCAGCCCCATCAACCCCATGGTGGACACCACAAAGGTGGACATTAAGCCCTTCCTCACCAACTACACGGGCAAAACCCGCGCCGAAGGTTTGGCGGGTGGCACCGTGCAGATGTATGTGGAGGCCATGATACCGTGGCGCATCACTCCCATGTACGCGCCCAAGCTGAATGTGCGCGTGGGCATCGACCAAGTGGACGATGTCATCGAGCGCCTTGGCCTCTCGGCCATTCGCGATGCGGTGACGCAGCAGCCTTGGGCTGAAGGCTCGGCCAGCAGTGGCCGTGACAAGCTGGCCTTGGCCATTACCAAGGAAATCCAGAGCAAGACGGCCTCTTACCTGCGCAACAGCGGCTTTACGGCCGAGGAAGCGGAGCAGGCCATTGTCTTTCTCGGCGCCGAGGTGCAGGACTACCAGCCCAAGCAGACGGCGATTCTTGAATCCATCGCCCGCCAGCAGGCGGCGGTGGAGGACAAGAAGACCGAGATGACGCTCACGGAAACTGCCAAAATCCGTGAGGAACGCCGGCAGAACGACGGCCTTGGCATTACCATGATGATGGGAGCCCTCCCCAAAGACCGGACGGTCGCGGAGATGGTGATGCTCATCGACGCAAAGGCCCGCGAAACGCTGGCCGAGGCGACGATGAAGTGCGTGGAGACCAAGTGCGGCTCCAACTTCACCGTGGTGAACGGCGGCACGGCCAGCGTGGCCGTGCCTGCTGGCAAGTAACGCCTGAGCGCCCACCCCGAAAGGGGTGGGCGTTTTTTTGTTGGATACGCATGTCGTCATGGCGAGTTCTAACTATCGGGCGTGGCCATCTCTGGCAGAGGCGTTATGGCACGAGATGGCCACGGGGCGGCGCTACGCGCCTTCCTCGCCATGACGAAGTTTTGGTTTGCTGGACAGGTGGATCCAGCTGGAGTTTACCCCAGCGGAGGCTGGGGCGGGGATGACACAACCGCCTGAGTCAATACGCGGTTTCCCCCGCCGTGCTTGAGCGGGGGTCTTGGTGGAGTTGCCATCGTTAGAGTCAGTTAAAGGAGATCCCCGATCAAGTCGGGGAAAACCGCGTTTGATTAACGGACTGATCCTTGCTAAAAAACCCAAAAATAGAATGCAGTGGTGGGGAACGCGGAGCCAGCGCGACCAGCGGGAGAGAGGCGACGCGGGGATTTTTAAGGGGATGGAACACCCCTTAAACGCAAGCCCCATGCTTTGCTGGGGCGTAGCGGCAAAAATAAGCTATATTTTTGCCTTCAAATATCTGCCCCAGGCCAGACTCGAACTGGCACTGGAAGGATTTTAAGTCCTCTGTCTCTACCGTTGGACTACTGGGGCGTGCTGCTAAATAACTGCAAAACAGCATCAAGGTCAATGCTGTTGCTGCACTTTTCTACGATAATTTACTCTCGCTCACGCTCGGGCTTGGCCAAACATTTTGCTAAAAACTCGGGATCTTTCCACGCCAAAAAGGGCAAAACTTCCCCTTCGTACACAGGTGAACCCTCTGCCAACAGCAAAGCTTGCGCCATGGCGCGGTTTAAATTGGCGGCCGACATGGTGATACCAAAATAATGGTCGGGGGCAGTGGTTTGCGGCTGCCATGTGGCATCGTGCGCCATGCCATTTTTCACCACCCATGCGTGTTCCGTGGGTATCACATTCATGCCTATGCCTTGCGCGTATAAAAAATCGCCATTGCCTTCCAATACAGCCTGTTGGGCGTTGGAAAAACACTGGCGCGGCTGGCCTGCTGGCAGCTCTGGCGTAGGGTGAAATGCCGCACTTTGAAAAATTTGCCCATGTTCCAGTAAAAATGCCGCCCATGCGCCATTATGCTGAGGAAATTGGCGCTCGCCATAGCGGGCAACCATGCTTAAATAACTGCGAAAAAACTCTTCCATACCCCTTATATGGGGCGCAGCGCCTGACTCTGCAACCCCCTAATGCCGTGGCGAATAGTTGTGGAATGTCGTAATTTCGGGTTGGAACGTGAGCGCCACGACACCTGTGGCGCCTTTGCGGTTTTTGCTAATCAGCACTTCCACCTTGCCGCGCACTTGCTCTAACCGCTCGCGCAATTTGGTCATGCTTTTGTCGCCTTCGGCGCCGCCGGTTTCAGTCACTTCTTGGCCAGCTTCGTTCACTTCCACCAAGCCCAGTTGTTTTTCAATGTAGTATTCTTCGCGGTACAGGAACATCACAATATCCGCATCTTGCTCGATGCTGCCAGACTCGCGGAGGTCGGAGAGTTGGGGCCGTTTGTTATCGCGGTTTTCCACAGCACGAGAGAGCTGCGAGAGGGCAATGACAGGCACATTCAATTCCCGCGCAATAGCTTTGAGGGTCATGGAGATTTCAGAAATTTCCTGCACGCGGTTGTCTTGGTTTTTACCGCTGCCCGCGCGGAGCAGTTGGAGGTAGTCCACCACCAACAGGCCAATATCGAACTGGCGCTTCATGCGGCGGGCACGGGCACGCAGGGCGGTGACGGAGAGGCCCGGCGTATCGTCAATATAAATCGGGCACTCAGCCAACTCGTTACTGGCAGCCACCACACGGCCAAATTCGCTGTCGTGCATATCGCCGCGTTGCAGTTTAATGCTATCCACCCCTGCCGCACTGCACAGCAAACGGCTGGCCAGCTGGTCAGCGCTCATCTCTAGCGAAAAGAAGCCCACAGGCTTGCCGCCGCGCTGCATTTGGCAGGCACGGGCGATATTATACGTCAGGTTCCCCGCAAAGGCGGTTTTACCCATACTGGGGCGGGCGGCGAGGATAATGAGGTCGGAGTTTTGTAAGCCGCCCAGTTTGTCATCAATATCTTTAAAGCCCGTGGGCAGACCAACGGGGCCGTCTTTGCTGCGGGCTTCTTCCGCCCGTTGAATGACAATTTGCAGGGGTTTCTTCAGGTCTTGCACCGTGGTGCTGGCGTTGCCTGTTTCGGCCAAGGCGAATAGTTCGCTGCTGGTTTTTTCCAGCACTTCTTGGGCGGCGGTGTTGTCGTGCGCTTGGCTGGCGTTGCGCGCCATTTCTCCGCCTAAGGCCATCATTTGGCGTTGCAGGTAGTGGGTGTGGATAATTTCGGCCAGCGACAAAATTTCGTTGGTATAAACCGCACTTTCCAACATGTGCACCAAGTGGTTGGAGAGGTCGGCCTCTTGGGCGAAGGGGGTGCGCTTTAAGTTCTCGAACAACGTGCGGGGGTTGGCCTCGAACCCTTTGTTGATGAGACGCTCCATCACGGCAAACAGTTCGGCATGGAAGGGTACATAAAAGTGGTCGGCCAGCAGGCGGCCGCCAAGGTCATCGAGGGCCTTGTTGTTGTACATAATGGCGCCCAGCAGGGCTTGCTCGGCCTCCACACTATGCGGCACAGCTACCGTGGGCAGGGCGGCTGCGGGGTTGGGCTGAACAAGGGTGGTGACGGTGGCCATGGGGGTGAGTATAGCGCAAAATACAGGGCTGTGGAGCGCGAGTTTCCCCCAGCGTGGCGGGTTTACCCACAGCTTATGCACAGGTTGCCCACAGGTTATACATTTTTTTTACCAGTGTTATGCACACTGTTACCCACAAGGTTACCCACAAAAGCGCCTCATGGGGATAAAGATGATGCAGATAAAGTATTGACGCCGCACCACATCTGCCCTAAAAGGGTGCCTGTTGCGGCAATTGCCCACGCCGTTGTAGCTCAGTGGTAGAGCACCTCATTGGTAATGAGGAGGTCAGCAGTTCAATCCTGCTCAACGGCACCATAGAATTTAATACGTCAAGCTAAATAGTATACATCTCGGCCGCACAAATATGGCGCACGGTGCTTCACCGTATGCTGGCATAGCTTATTTGGCTGCCACAACATAGCCGAATGTTAGCCGAATGGGGGGGGTACCCCTTCTTTTACTTATCGCCAGCAAGAATACTATTCTCTTCCAAAAGCTTCCTCAGTTCTTTTTCTATTTCTTTGTTCAAAGTAACATTCTCTAACAGCCAAACTAGCATTTCTTGCGCCACAGAACTTTTAAACTCTTTTAACTCTAAAGCTCTTAAAGATAAGGGTGAGTTTTTAATGCTTGTATTGAAAATAAATTTAGATACCTCTTGATTTTCTGCTTCCGCAAAAGGGCCATTAATATAAGTCAGTGCTTGGCGTAATTCTGCGTGAGCGGGATTATTAGAAAACATTATATTTTCAAGAGGTGTATTTGGCCCTAATTTCCAATATATAGTGTCTTGCTCTAAACAATCTTTCCATAATATGGAGTCAGTTCTCACTGGTGGACGACAACAACGTCGAATTATCCAAACTAAAGCGTCTACATAATGCAAATCGCAATGAAAATACCTTGTATTGCCAACCAAATAGCGTTGGCCAGCATTCCCCATTTCTTCTAATCGCTGAATAAATTGCTCTACAGTCATCTGTTTCCAAAACTCGTCCTCAAAAAAATTGGTATTTGGGACGCCTATATTGGGCTTGATAATCTCTTTAAGAACTAACAAGCCATGCTGTTTGGTTTTGTTAAATATTTGTCCTATTTTATGATTACCCTCTTTTGCGCTATAGCCGTCAAAAAGCAATATTGCTTTTAAATACTTTTCTACAGCGTGTAAGCTCAGCCACCAAAAGTCTGTATAAAGTCCCATGAAAGAAGCTTTACGCGCTAGCATATAGTTTTCATCAGCCGTACAAACAAACATACGCATGATTGCATCGTTTATTCTTGGTGGAAGATTTTCAGGCATTTTTAACTACTCACTCAAATTCATCTCAAATAACCAGTTTAACACCTCATCCATGCGGGCCGAGTGTTGTAAAGCCTTAAAAACTCTAAGGGGCGGCCTTGGCGAAGTCAAGAATTCCTCCCCCCTCCCCACGTTGTTTATTCTTTTTGCTTTACCTTGGGGCAGGTTCGTTCCATAAATGGAGTGCATTACAAGAATGGAAAGCCACCCATGCCCAAAACCCCACACGATGCCCCAGCCGACTTAGCCCCTGACGCGGCACAAACCAAAGCCTTGGCGGAAACGCTCAAAGCCAGCTTGCATTTGCAAGAAATGAGCGCGGCGGAATTGGCGCGGCGTTCGGGCGTTTCCATTGCCAGCCTGAGCCGTATTCTCAATGGCAGCGTGCACCCGTCGTTCCAAAACATGATGAAAATTTCCCGCGCCTTGGGCATTGGTTTAGATACCTTGGCGGGCAGCGGCGGCTTGGGCGTGACCGCCCTAGACAGCAGCCCTGCCCCCAAAGTGCACGAAAGCCTGGCAGCCTTTGATGTGCTGGTGACGTTCGTGCTCACCGATACTGATAAAACCACCCGCGAAGCTGCTCAATTGCTGGAAAATGCGGCCAATGGCACCTGGGTGACCACGTGGACGGAAGACTTTGTTGACCCGCACCAACCCCGCCCCCGCGCCGTGGCCAGCCGCCAAGTGGGCACGCGGCGGGTGGAAGTGGATATGGCATTCCCCCATTGCATGGTGGAAGAAGGTTCTATGACTGGCCTGCTCTCGGTGATTGCCGCAGGTGCCACCAGCACAGGCGCGCGCATGTTGGATATTCGGGTGCCAGAAGTATTGCTGCGCACTTACCAAGGGCCTGCGTTGGGGGCACGGGGTATCCGCGACTATTTTGGCAAATATGGCCGCCCGCTGCTTTCGGCCACCATGCGCCCCATGCTGGGCTTAAGCCCGCGTATGTATGGACGTGCGGTGTTCGAGGCCCTGAAAGGTGGCGTGGATATGACGTGCGACCCCACCCTGATGCATGGAATTCCGGGCAACAGCTGGCGCGAACGCTTCCGCTATGTGGCCGAGGCGGTGCACGATGCGGGCGTTGACGCGGGCGAGCTGAAAGCCCACGCCGTGAACATTACCGCAGGCACGGTGGAACACATGCAAGAGCGCGCCCGTTGGGCGAAAGAGCTAGAGCTGGGGGTAGTGATGGTGGACAGCGCCGCCATCGGCTGGACCGCCCTGCAAAGCATGAGCAATTGGTGCCGCGCCAATGAACAAATTTTCTGCGCCATGGGTGGCCGCACCCTAGGTGGCGCCATGATGAGCGAGCAGTTGGAAGCAAAACTGTTGCGCCTGACGGGTTGCGACGTGACCAGCATTGGCAGCCCCTTGCGCGGCAGTGTGGCCCAACGCCGCCTGACCATTGGCACCATCAGCGCCTTGAAAGACAGCACTGTGGAGCGCGCACCCGAAGGCGGCCTGTTTTTCAACCAACCGTTTGCGGCGCTGGAAGCAAGCCTGCCCGCCGTGGGTGGTGGGCATAACCCGTGGCACTTCCCCCGTTTGCTCGATGCCTTGGGCGATGACGTGATGATTCAATGCGGCGGCAGTGTCATGGGTCACCCATGGGGCAGTGCCGCTGGCGCCACCGCCAACCGCGTGGCCATTGAAGCCTTGGTACAAGCGCGGAATGAAGGCCACAGCCTGCATGTGGATGGCCGCACGACGCTACAACGCGCCATGCGCTATTCGCCCGAACTCAAAACCGCGTTGGAATTCTGGCAAGAAGGCTCCTTCCTGTTCGGCGTTGTGGCAGGCAGCCGTACTGATGATGGCGCGGGGCCGTTGCAAGCGCGGGTGGATAACAACTCTCCCACTGGTGCCAAAATTATGAGCCTGAACCCCGCCACCCTGCACACCATTAAAGGCGATAATAATAAGGATGACGACCATGACCCAGAATAATGGCCATACGCGGTTTGAAACATTCTCGTTTTTGCCGCCCTTAAGCCCCGCCCAAGCGCAGGCGCAGGCGGAAAGTTTGCTGAAAAACGGCTGGGTGCCGCTGATTGAATTTGCCGACCCCTCGGAAAGCAGCCACCTGTATTGGCAACTGTGGCCCGTGGTGGCCCCGCGCAGCCAGAGCAACCGCGTGACCGCGCAAGATGTGAACGCCAGCTTGCTGATGATGCAGATTGACGCCTGCGCCCGCCGCCACCCCTATGCCTTTGTGCGCCTCAGCGGCTTCGATACTGCGCGAAAAGTATTTGGCACTTCCTTCCTTGCCCGCACGCCGAACGAGGCCATTGCTTAACCACCGCCTCTTGTGCTAAGTTTTACGGACTGCATACCGTTTTTAAAGTAACCGCTGTGGTTACTTCAACTCTGAAAGGAGCACGTCATGCAGCATGCCTCTTCTCAGCATTTTGGTGCGGGGGCGTTTTTCAACGACCCTGCGCTCAAGGCCAAGTGCGTGGCCACCTTGGCTGCGGTGACCCCTGCCAACCTTGTGCAGAATACGTTTACCGAGGGCGACCTTGGCTGCATGTTTGCCCACCTGCTGGGGGTCACCTCTATGGCCGAGCTGAATACCTCGGTTAAACAGACCTTGGGCTTTACCCCCAGCTTGGCAGAGTGGATGATCGGCATCTACGATGCCAGCCCCACGCCTGCAAGCACGGCGCTGGCATTGTTCAACGCCATTCCGGTGGGGGCCGACACCATGCAGTTCAACCACATGCACGACTATGCATTGGCTGAACTGCTGGACACGCTGGCCAACCTGCCCATGGCCACCCAGCCCGCGCTGGCTGCGGCCTAAGCCTGAACGCTCCCCCACACAGGGGGAGCGTTTTTGTATGGCCCTTTGTATGGTGGGCGTTTTGCCACATGGGGATAAAAAAGCAGGGCATGGCATAGCTATTGCACTTCAAATTGGGTAAGATGCTGGTAATAAGTACAACAAGAAGTTTTAGCACTGTGTTGACAAGAGTGCTAAAACGCGAAAGAATGGCTCCATGACCCATATAGACCCCAAGCTGCCCCTGCCCCTCCTCCCCCTCCGCAACATTGTGGTGTTTCCGCATATGATTGTGCCGTTGTTTGTGGGGCGCGAGAAATCGGTGGCTGCCTTGGAGGCCGTGATGAACGGCGGCAAACAAATTTTGCTGGTGACGCAAAAAGATGAAGGCGAAGACGAGCCGAGCATCGACGGCATATATAGCATTGGCTGCTTGGGCAACGTGTTGCAAATGTTGAAACTGCCCGATGGCACCGTAAAAGTGTTGGTGGAAGGCCAAGTGCGCGTGCGCCTGACCAAAACCAAAGACACGGGCACTATGTTTATGGCCAACCCCGAACCTTTCCTTGAACGTGAAGGTGCCCCTGACGACTTGGAAGCCCTGACCCGCACAGTGACGACTGAGTTTGAAGAATATGTGAAGTTGAACAAGAAGATTCCGCCGGAAGTGCTTGTTTCTTTAGCAGCAATTGACGAGCCTGCCCGCTTGGCCGACACCATTGCCAGCCACCTGAATTTGAAGATTGAGGAAAAGCAAGAACTGCTGGAACTAGACCTTGTGGACGACCGCTTGGAAAAACTCTACCAACTCATGGAAAATGAGATTGGCCTGTTGCAGGTGGAAAAACGTATTCGTGGCCGCGTGAAAAAACAAATGGAGAAAACCCAGCGCGAGTACTATTTGAATGAGCAAATGAAAGCCATTCAGAAAGAGCTTGGCGAAGGCGAAGAAGGCGACTTTGCGGAATATGAAAAGAAAATCAAAGACGGCAAACTTTCCAAAGAAGCCAAGGAAAAAGCCGAAAATGAAATGAAGAAGCTCAAGATGATGAGCCCCATGAGTGCGGAAGCAACCGTGGTACGCAATTATCTGGATTGGTTGCTGGATTTGCCATGGGGTAAAAAATCAAAAATTAAAAAAGACCTCTCTTTTGCCGAAAGTGTGCTGAACGAAGAACACTACGGCTTGGAAAAAGTAAAAGAACGGATTGTAGAGCACTTGGCCGTGCAGCAACGCGTGGAAAAACTGAAAGGCCCAATCCTTTGCTTGGTTGGCCCTCCTGGCGTGGGTAAAACCAGCTTGGCCAAATCTATCGCCCGCGCCACAGGCCGCGAGTATGTGCGCATGGCCTTGGGTGGGGTGCGCGATGAAGCGGAAATTCGTGGCCACCGCCGCACCTATATTGGCGCGTTGCCCGGTAAGATTATCCAAAACCTGAAAAAAGCAGGCACCAGCAACCCCTTGTTTTTATTGGATGAGATTGACAAACTGGGTGCCGACTTCCGTGGCGACCCCAGCAGTGCCTTGTTGGAAGTGCTAGACCCTGCGCAAAACAACACCTTCAACGACCACTACTTGGAAGTGGACTTTGACCTGTCGGACGTGATGTTTATCTGTACCTCGAACAGCTTCAACATTCCGCCTGCCTTGCGTGACCGGATGGAAATTATCCGCCTCTCAGGCTATACCGAGGACGAAAAAACGGAGATTGCCAAAACGCACCTGCTCACCAAAGCCATGACCGACAACGGTTTGCGCAAGGGTGAGTTGAAAGTGGAAGAAGATGCCATTCGCAGCATCATTCGCTACTACACGCGAGAGGCTGGTGTGCGTAACTTGGAACGCGAGCTGAACGGCCTGTGCCGCAAAGCCGTGAAACAAACGCTGGAACACGAAGAAGCTAGCAAACCTGCCAAAACCGCCAAAGGTAAAAAAGTTGCCAAAAAAGGCAAAACGGTGCCCGTGGCTAAGGGGCTCGACACCATTGTGGTCACACCCAAGAACATCGACAAGTTCCTTGGCGTGCGCAAATACACCTTTGGTGAAAAGGACGACGAAGACCAAGTGGGCCTCGTGAACGGCCTAGCGTGGACCGAAGTGGGCGGCGACATTCTGCAAATTGAAGTGAGTGTGGTTCCCGGTAAAGGCGTGCTGAAAACCACGGGTAAATTGGGCGAAGTGATGCAAGAGAGCATTCAAGCTGCGGCGTCTTATATTCGCCAACGCGTGAAGCAGCTGGGCATCGACCCCAACTTCCACACCAAGTACGATATCCACGTGCACGTGCCCGATGGCGCAACGCCAAAAGACGGCCCTTCGGCTGGGCTTGCGATGGTGACCGCCATTGTCTCGGCGCTCACGGGCAACCCTGTGCGGAATGATATTGCCATGACGGGCGAAGTCTCCCTCCGTGGCCGCGCCTTGCAAATTGGCGGTTTAAAGGAAAAACTGCTGGCCGCGTTGCGGGCTGGGGTAAAAACCGTGTTCATCCCTGTAGAAAACGAGAAGGATTTGGCCGAAATGCCAGCCAACTTGCTGGCCGGGTTGAAAATCATCCCCGTGCGCCATGTGGACGAAGTGCTGCCCAAAGCCTTGCTGAAACCCATGAAAGGGGCCAAAGGCGGCGGCAAACCTACAGCCAAAAAAGCGGCAGAAAAACCAGCCAAACCCGCGAAAAAGGCAAAAAAACCAGCGCGTAAACCCACGCGCCCCCTACCCCGCCGTGGCAAACCCGAGTTGCGGGTGAATTAAGCGCCTTACCAAAAAAGCCGCCCCTACCTTATGGCAGGGGCGGCTTTGTGGTCGTCAGTAAGCGTTATTCGCCGAGTGCGGGTTCTTGTTTTTGTTTGTCTTCGGCTTCTTTAAGTGCAGCCAATAAGCCTTCACGGGCAGCTAAATTTTCACCCATTCCAGCTTCTGCAGCTTCACGACGCTCAACAAACATACCTACAGGAGGTACTGCTCTGCGTGCTTTTTTCAATCCATTAAACTCAGCCTCTGATGCCTTAATCTGTGCCTTTATATCCATCTCTTTTCCCTTTCGTTATTCCTCATATGGGGTGGAGAAGCCAGTTGTGCAAGGGGAGCATGGAAAAAAACAGCCTCCCCCCAAACGGGGAGAGGCTGTGGCAGGCAGGTTAACGCATCCAGTCGGTGCCAGACTCGCGCGGCAGCAGGGTGTGCTGCTGGCCATCGGGCTCCAACGTGGTGGGCAGGTACGGCACCAGGTGGGGAAAGTTCTTTTCCGCCAACATCAGCGCCGTACGGGCCAACGAGTGAGGACGGTAACGGATATTCCCGCCCACCGCCAACATGCGCTGCACCAAGCGCAAGCGCTCGGCATCGTCCAACCTTGGCCAAAAGTGTTCATAAAACAGCGTTTGCAGGGGGGTTGGGCCGCTTTCGCCCATCAGGTAATAGCCCGCATTCACGTTGATGGCGCCTGCGTCCAGCAAGCTATCCACGCACTGCACTTTGGCCTGCGTTTGTGCAAGCGTTTCCGCTTTGGCCACACAGGCACAGCACAGGTAGCTCACGCTATCGCTGTTATATTCGCTGTACACATGGCGGCGGTTGAGGGCGTCGGGCGTCATCAGCTTGTGCTGCACAATCACCCGCACCTTCTCCACCTGCAAGGTGCGCAGGGCGGCAAACAGCAGTTGCTCCAGCAAAAATACATTTTTGCAGGGCTTGCCTTTATGCAGGTAGGTCATCATGCTTTCCAAGGCATCAGGCGTTAAGGGGGCTGGGTTGGCAATCAGCAGCTTAGCTTGGTGGGGGGCGCCATAGCACAAAGAACCCACATCCACCTTATCGGCGTCGTCAACTTCGTTGTCCATCAGGTTTTTCCTTTGCAAAAGTGAGGTGTAGTAGGGTAAACATATACCAGAATGAAAAAGCGTACACAACATACCCTTAAAAAAAACTTTCACCGCACCGGGGTGGGCGTGCATATGGGCGTGCAGGCCAAGCTCACGGTGCACCCTGCGCCAGAAAATACGGGCATCGTGTTTGTGCGCGGGGGTGAGGAGATTCCCCTGCTGGCCACAGCGGTGACCGATACCACCCTCTGCACCAAGTTAAGCAATGCCGAAGGCACCAGCGTGCAAACGGTGGAACACCTGCTGGCCGCCCTGCACGCCATGGGGGTGGATAATGCCCGCGTGGAGATTGACGGCCCCGAAGTGCCCATTTTAGACGGCAGCAGTTTGCCATGGGTGGAAGGTATTCAAAAAGTTGGCCTTGCCCGCCAATGGGCTGAACAACAGGCGTTGGTGGTGACTCAAAAACACAGCATAACCCTGCCCAGCGGCACCGCTACGGTTGAGCCCTATGACGGCTTGTACATTGAAATTGAAGTCACCTTCCCCCTGCTGGGCACGCTGCGTGGCGGGTGGGAAATCACGCCCGAAATTTTTGCCAAGGAGCTGGCACCTGCCCGCACCTTTTGCCTGCAACGCGATGTGGAAAAATTGAAGAGCATTGGCCTGCTGCAAGGCGGCAGTTTGGCCTGTGCCGTGGTGTTTGATGACAATGGCCAGCCCATAAACCCCGAAGGCCTCCGCTTCCCCGATGAGCCACTGCGCCACAAAGTGCTGGATGCCGTAGGCGATTTGTTTATGGCGGGCAAAGCGGTACGCGGCAAATTTTTTATTCCTAAACCCGGCCACGGCAATAACAATCTGCTCTTGCGCCAACTGCTTACTTTAGGCTAGATTGCGTATACTTTCCCTTGTCTGATGCACCTGATGGAGTTTTTTTCATGTCCAGCACTGCAACTCCGCCCGCATATACTCGCCACCTGTTGGCGCTGCCCATCAAGCCCGACGTGGTGCTCACCGCTTGGAATGTACACCACATTCCGCCCAAGGTGGCCAGCCCCGACGCCACCATCCGCACTTGGAAAGAGCCCGATGGCTTGACCATGGCCAGCTGGTGGCAGGGTGACGACCCCTCAATACGCCTACTGGCTGCCTTTAACACCGCCAATAAGGTAGAAGTCTGGTTCAGGGCCAAAACCCTGCGCCTGATGTTGGTGTTGCATGGCCGTGCCTTTGGCCGCAATGCCATTTACACAGCCGCAAGCCTGCAAACGGTGCACGAGGCCATACTGGCCGCCGCCCCTAACGAGGGCAAAACGCGCACCTACGCCCTCAAGGCCATACATGCCCTGCGGGAAAAAGCGCCCACACCGCAAACAGCATAAACAAAAGCCCCCATGCGGGGGCTTTTGTCATTCAGCGGCCTGAATGGCGCGGTCTGTTTGGTTCACATTACCCAAACGGGCCAGCGCAAATTCATGCACACGAGGGTGGCGTTCGTCCACACAGGCGGCCTGCTCGGGGGTCAGCTCGCGCTCGCCCACCAAGGCAGTGCCGATGCACTTGTGCGCCAACTCGTGCTTCAGCGGAATCAGGTTAGCAGGGCTGTCTTCCACCATCCAGCGGGGCTGGTTGTGGTGCACAAACTCCAACCGCTGCCAAGCTGCCTTATAGGGGTGGCCGTGGCGCTTCAGGCCAGCCTGTGCGTCATCTAGCCCCACAATGAGATGTGGGTGTAAACTAGAACGAATCTGCATCAGGTCAACCATCCACTGGGCATAGTGCGAATGTCCTTGGGTGATAATGCCTTGCAGCCAATCGTCGCTGGTCAGGCTATCCAGCAATTGGGGCAGCTCGGGGCACAAAATTAATTCATGCCGCCGTGCGTACACCGCTTCGCTGGCTTCGCGGTAGAAGTCGAGCGTGCCTTGCGGGTGCAAGCCACGCTCTTGCATAAACGGGGCAATACTGCACCCATGCGCGTAATAGGTTTGGTGAGAGAGCTCGATAGTTTCTTCCAAAGATTTACCAAGAAATTTGGCTAAATTTTTGGGAAAAACATCAAGCAACAGCAGGTCAGTGTCAATCAACGTTTTGTCGATATCCCAAAAGATAACACCCTTGTAGCGATGATCGACCACCACGGGGGAACGTGCAGACAACTGCATAGCAGGTCTCCGTAAAAAGAGGGAAGATGGAACTTAACGTATGCACAACGTAGCAGAAAACGCTTAACCCAGCAACGCCACAAACGCGGCTTCATCCAGCACCGCAATGCCCAAACTTTCCGCCGCTTTCAGCTTGCTGCCTGCTTCCGCCCCTGCCACCACATAATCGGTTTGGGCGCTCACGCTGCCTGCCACTTTGGCGCCTAGGGCTTGCAAGCGGGCTTTGGCTTCGGCGCGGCTCATGTGTTCCAGCGTGCCCGTCAGCACCACGGTTTTGCCCGCAAAGGGGCCAGTGGCAGTAGCAGGGGGCGCATAAGGTTGAATGCTCACCCCTGCCGCCAGCAAGCTATCCACCACACGGGCATTGTGCGGCTCGGCAAAAAACTGGCGCAAACTTTCCACCATGCGGGGGCCAATGCCGTCAATGTTGGTCAATTCCCCAGGTCGCTCTGCGAGCGTCTGCCGCAAATGTTCCAGCGTGCCATAACGGCCTGCCAGTACCCGCGCCACTTCTTCGCCCACCAGCGGAATCCCCAGCGCAGTCACAAAACGTGGCAGCGTCATATTTTTAGCATTTTCAATGGCTTGTAACAAATTATTAATCTTCTTTTCGCCATACCCCTCCCAGCCAGCAAAGGTGTCGACACGGGTGGCTAACGTAAATATATCGGCAGGGGTGCTCATCACCCCTTTGGCCAAAAATTGTTGGATTTGTTTTTCGCCCAAGCCGTCAATATCAAACCCACTTTTGCTGACAAAATGGATGAGTCGCGCCTCAGCCTGCGCGGGGCAGGCAAAGCTGTTGGGGCAGCGCCACGCGGCGGCGTCTTCCGCCCGCACCAAGGCTTCACCGCAAGCTGGGCAGGTGTGAGGGAACACATAGGGCAGTGCCCCTTCCCCGCGCTTCTCAGCCACCACGCTTACCACTTTGGGTATCACGTCGCCCGCGCGTTCCACAAACACGGTATCGCCAACCCTTATGTCGCGCTCACGAATATAATCTTCATTATGCAAGGTCGCATTGCTCACCACCACTCCACCCACGGCCACGGGCGCCAAACGGGCCACGGGCGTCACCACACCCGTACGGCCAATTTGCACATCAATGCCTTGCAAAATAGTCGTGGCTTGCTCAGCGGGGAACTTATGGGCAATGGCCCAACGCGGTGCCCGCGCCACCTCGCCCAACCGTGCTTGCAGGGCTTTGTCGTTCACCTTATAAACAATACCGTCAATGGCATAGGGCAAATCAAACCGCGCAGTTTGCAAAGCAGCATAGGCGGCCAGCAGGGCTTCCACACCCTCGGCCATTTCATAGGGTACAGTGGTAAAACCCCACGTCTGCAAGGCGGAAATTTCTGCCGCGTGGCTGGCAAATTCCGTCCCTTGTACC
>JBAQUW010000002.1:0-1677 GCA_049297755.1 Alphaproteobacteria bacterium | reverse complement strand
GGATTATGTTCCCCCAGAGAGTGAATGTGATTGAGCCGCCTGACCATGGTAGCCCGCCGGAGATGGAGTATATGCGTTTGGAAACGCCGGACGGGGCGGTGTTGAACGGGTTGGGGTTTAACGTGCGGACATCGGTGAGTACGGTGGTGATCGCTTTGGGAGGCAACGCCCACGATGTGACGGGGATGGTAAGGTTTTTGCGTGACGAGGTGTTCCCTGAGGCGGATGTGGCGGTGGTGGGGTATAGTTATCGGGGGTACCCGAATGCGTTGAACCGCCCCAGCACGGGGGTGCCGGGCCAAGGGGCTTTGGAAGCCGATGCGGTGGCGATTTATGACGATGTGGTGGGGCGGTTGAAGCCTGCCAAGGTGGTGGTGGTGGGGTATTCGTTAGGGACGGCGTTTGCGACGTTTGTGGCGACGCAGCGGAAGGTGGACAGCCTGATTTTAGCGGCGCCGTTTGCCAGCATGGTGGCGTTGGCGCAAAGCCGGTATAAGGTTTTCCCCGCACGTTGGATGGTGCGGCACCCGCTAGATACGGAAGCAATTTTAGGGAAGGTGGCGGCTTTGACCACGCTTGTTTATTCGGAGCAGGACGGGTTGATTCCCCTGAGCCATATTGGCAGGTTACAGGCGGTGGCGCCGCGGGCGAACGTTGTGGCGTTGACCCCGCCGGTGGGGCATGGGGATGTGTTGAATCATGGGGATATACCACGGCTCTTTCGGGCGGCGGCGGGGTTTTAGCTTATTAAACCGCTTCGGATTAGGAATTTTTCAGCTTCCATTCCTGGGTTTGATGCGCCTGTGATGGGGCGTCCGACGATGACAATATCGGAACCTTGGCGAATAGCATCTTCGGGAGTTAGAACGTGGTGTTGGTCATCGGTTTGATCTTCAGGGCGACGGATGCCCGGTGTGGCATAGAGAAGCCTATTACCGTGCAATTCTCGGATATGGTTTAAATTTTCACCGCTGACGATAATGCCGTGCATGTTGCAACGACGTGCCATATAGGCCCGTCGTTCCGTAAGGGTTTTGGCAGAAACATTATGGCTTTGCTGGCGGATGGATTCTGGGTTGTCGCTGGATAAAACGGTGGTGGCCAAAAGTTTGAGCTTTGTACCAGAACATCCCCTCATGGCGGCCTGCATCATTGGCATATCTTTGCCTTGTATGGTGGCGTAGGTTGCTCCCAATTTGGCGATGTTGGCGACGGCGCGTTCGACCGTTGTCGGGATATCCCCGAGTTTCATGTCGATAAATAGAGGATGCCCTTGGGTTGCTAAGCGAGCTGCGAACGAAGGCCCTTCAGGATGTGTCATCAATTCAAGCCCAACTTTGAAACCGCAGGGTAGGGGCCAGATAGAAGAAACAATTTTGGTTGCCTGGGAGATATTTGGAACATCGAGGGCAACGAAGAGTTGTGGTTTCATTCGGTTTGTATACCTGAAAAAACATTTCCATGCAACAGCGGGGCTTGATGAACGTCAACTCCCCTTTCCCGTGGCGTGGGGGCGTGGTATAAAGCGGCCAAGCAACAAGGAATATTTTTTATGGCCACAGCCACCCACGCCGCGCCCCGCAAAGGTTTTATGTATTATTTGACCACGGTGAACCACAAGGATATCGGGATGATGTACCTGATATTTGCCTTGTGCAGCCTGTTTGTGGGTGGGGC
>JBAQUW010000001.1:0-3648 GCA_049297755.1 Alphaproteobacteria bacterium | reverse complement strand
TTCGGTCATCAAACTCAGGTTGCTGAGGAGGAGGGGGCAGCTGTTGGGTGGGGGGGGTGCCTCAGAAATATGAATTTTTTCAATGGGTAAAATGTTTTGTGCCGTTTCTCCCAGCACCACGGCGTGGGGGAAAGGGCGCTTCACGTCGGCCACGCGTTCCGCCAGATGGCGGGTGAGGAAAGCGGTGACTTTGGCGTGCGGATTGGTCATACTGGGGGCAATATGCGACAAAAGATGCTTTCTGTCATGCGCCATGTGGCGGCACTGGTTTTGCCGCCCTTGTGCGTGGGCTGCCGTGTGGTGTTGCCCGCCACGGAAGGCGTTGGCGTGTGCCACAACTGCTGGAAAACATTACCCTTTTGGCGGAAAGGGCAACCGCCCATGCCGCAACTGCCACCCATGGTGCACGGCTTTGCGGCACCTTTTTTATATGAAGGAAAAATACAAGAGTGGGTGACCGCGCTCAAGTTTAATGACCGCTTAGACTTAGCCCCTGTGTTGGGCGAATTTATGGTGCCAATGGTGCCAAAAATGGCGCAATTGCTGGTGCCTGTGCCCATGTTTGCGGGGCGGCTGCGGGTGCGGAAGTTCAACCAAGCGGCGGAATTGACTAAGGTGGTGAGCCGCAAAACCGCTGTGCCGTGGAGCCATAATGCCCTGCTGCGGGTGGCCGACACCAAAAACCAAGTGGGCAAAACGCGGCAGCAACGCTTGCAACTTCCCTTGAATGCGTTCAAGGCCGATGGCGCCCAAGTGCAGGGCAAACATGTTGTTCTCATTGATGATATTTGGACCACCGGCACCACCGCCCGCGTGTGCGCGACGGTGCTGCGCAAAGCAGGGGCCAAACACGTGGATGTGGTGACGGTGGCGTATGTGGAGGCTTAAAACATAACTCCTAACGCAACACAGACCCTCTTGCGAGGGCCTGTGTCGTGGAGATTGCTGCTAGCCGCCGCACGTCACCGTCACGGCGTTGCCGTCGCGGGTGACGCTGGCCGTGCCCGTGCAGTCGACAACGGCGTAGCCGTCGGGGCTGACGAAGGACGTCGGCTCCGCGCCGTTAGTGGTGACTTCCGTCACCCCGTTCTCCGCGCCGAGGGCGCTGAAGTTGGTGGCTTCCACCACCACCACGTCCACCGGAGTGGTGAACGTGCGCGTTTCGGCGTGGGCCGAGGTGGCGGCGATGGCGGCGGCAGCAGCGGCGATGAGAAAACGCTTCATTTGGATATATCTCCCTATCCAAGATGTTTCCATTGGGCGGTTGCCCAAGGTAAGAGAAACATGGGACGAAATTGGGTTTTGGCAAGGGGGGCAGAAAAAATGGTGCCGGAAATAGGATTTGAACCCACGACCTTCGGTTTACAAAACCGCTGCTCTACCAACTGAGCTATTCCGGCGAAGAATTGGATAAGTGTTTACAACAAAATTGCGGGCTTGAAAAGACTTGTTATTTGCCCTAAGTGTTGTTAGAACGCCTACAGTTAAGGCAGTAAAGGTAAAGGAGAGCGCACGATGACATTGAAAATTACGATGATTGGCACGGGGTATGTGGGCCTTGTAAGCGGCGCCTGCTTTGCTGAAATGGGGCTGGACGTGACGTGCATGGATATTGATGCCGAGAAAATTCGGAAGTTGAAAGAAAACGGCGAAATACCTATTTACGAACCCGGTTTGGCAGAACTGGTGGCGCGGAATGTGAAGGCTGGCCGCTTGCATTTTACCACTGACTTAGCGACCTGCGTGCCCCATAGCCAAGCCGTGTTTATTGGCGTGGGTACCCCGCAAGATGAAGATGGCAGCGCCGATATGAAATATGTGTTAGCGGCCGCGAGTGATGTGGCCAAGCATATGCGGGATTATATGGTGATTGTGAACAAATCGACCGTACCCGTGGGCACGGGCAAACGCGTGGAAGACATGGTGCGCCAAACCAACCCTGCGGCCAAGTTTGACGTGGTGAGCAACCCTGAATTTTTGCGCGAAGGTTGTGCCGTGGAAGACTTTTTAAAGCCTGACCGCGTGGTGGTGGGCGTGCCGAATGAAGAGAGCTTGACCGTGATGCGCCGCATTTATGGCCCGCTGACCGATAAGGGCGTGCCCTTGGTGGTGACCAACCGCGAAAGCAGCGAAATGATAAAATACGCCGCCAACGCCTTTTTGGCCGTGAAAATTACGTTTATTAATGAAATGGCGCGCTTGTGCGATGTGGTGGGGGCTGATGTGATGGCGCTGAGCCACGGCATGGGGCTGGATAGCCGCATTGGTGAGCGCTTTTTGCAGGCGGGGCCTGGGTATGGCGGCAGTTGCTTCCCCAAAGACACCAACGCCATTGCCAAAACGGCGCGTGACCATAACTGCCCGCTGCCCATTATTGAAACCACCATTAAAAGCAACCAAGCCATTAAAGAGAGCATGGCCGACCGCGTGGTGGCAGCCATGGGTGGTAACGTGCAAGGCAAGCGCATTGCCGTGTTGGGCTTGGCGTTTAAGGCGGGGACGGATGATATGCGCGATGCCAGTGCCCTTACCATTCTGCCCAAACTGAAGGCCATGGGTGCTGATGTGCACGCCTTTGACCCCGCTGCCATGGAACGCGCCAAAGAGCTGATGCCCACCATGACGTACCACAACGATATGTGGAGCACCTTGGCAGGGGCTGATGCGGCGGTGGTGCTGACAGAATGGCCTGAATTCAAAACCATGGATTTGGGTAAGGTGAAAGACAGCCTGCGCACCCCGATGTTGGTGGATTTGCGCAATTTGTATAGTGCCGAAGCCGCCAAGGCTAAGGGTTTGGGTTATGTGTGTGTGGGGCGGGCGCACACGGCGTAAGCAGATATATTGCTGGGTAAGGCTTGTATTGGTGTATGCAGATGCCTATACTCAGTTGAGAAAGCAACGTGAATGGAAAGTCAGTCTGATGAAAAAAATGCTATTTGCCGCTATGCTATTGGCTGGATTAGCGTTTAATCAAAATGCTTTTGCTGCCCAAGATGATGAATTTGGTTTAGACGCTGTAAACCAAGAACAGGTGCAGCCTACTTTTGACGGCGTAACCAGCACCTTTGGAACTGCCCGCCAAGATATTGATAGCTACATGACAGAGATGCGAAAGAGCATAGCCCAAACCCGTGAGGCGAAGGATGTGACAAAGCTTAACAAACAAAATGAGAAGAGTGTTCAAATGGGTGTACTGGCGCGCACTCTGTTAGAGAGTGCGGCGCAGTTGAATGATTCATCAGACACTGTGGAGCTTCAACGTCTGTTGGCTCTGGTGCAAATGCTTAAGAGCAAAGCCGATATTTTGATGACGGAATTTCGCATGATTGGCTCTGAGCAAGAGCAAGAGTTTACGACTGGAGACCAAGTGACAGATTTTTCTCAGGATAACTTTGAGGATATTGAATCGGCTGGTGGGCCTGAAAACCAGAACTTTGGCAACAATATTGCCTTTCCCCCTATTACCGAGAACCCCAACCAAAATAGCAGCAACTAGGCTGCCGCATGTTATGTGCAGCTAAAAAGTGCAACAGGGTAAAAAAGGCTTGTGCGTATACATAATCGTCCTATATACAGTATAGGAGAAGTTTTTGTCGCGAACCCCAAAAGGAAGTTGAATATGAAAAAGATGCTCTTTACCGCCGC